>CAMLMM010000004.1 GCA_946481105.1 uncultured Alphaproteobacteria bacterium | reverse complement strand
GCCTGACGAATCCACCATGTCGCATAGGTCGAGAATTTATAACCGCGGCGATATTCGAATTTATCAACGGCTTTCATCAGGCCGATATTGCCTTCCTGAATCAGATCGAGGAATTGCAGGCCACGGTTGGTGTATTTCTTCGCGATGGAAATCACAAGACGCAAATTCGCCTCGATCATCTCTTTCTTCGCGCGGTTCGATTCCTTGTCGCCCTTCTGGACGGTGGTCACGATACGCTTGAATTCCAGCAATGGCAGACCGGACTCCGCTGCCATCGCGTCAATCTGGTCACGGATGGCCGATACATCGTTCTCGTGTTTCTCGATGAACTTGGGCCAGCCTTTACCAGCCAGTTTCTTGACCTTGTCTTTCCACTTACCGGTCAGCAGGTTTTCTTCGTATGTCGCCAGGAATTCCTCGCGCTTCACACCGCTGTCCATCGCCAGACGCAACAACCGGCCTTCGAGCGATACGAGATCGCGGTTCATTTTATACAGGCGCTCGATCAGTTGGTCGATACGTGCGACATGCAGTTTGACTTCATTCATAAAGCCAACCATCTCGGCTTTCAGCGAGTCGTATTTTTTCAACTGGGCGGGGGTTGCATTTTTCCCGGCTTCAATTTTTTCCTGCTGGGCTTTTTGCAGTTTCTTATAGGTCTTTTTGATGCCTTCAAAAATCGGATAAACTTTCGGGGCCAGTTCGGCTTCCATCGCGGCCAGTGAGAGGGAATTTTCATCCATCTCGTCAACACCAGCACCCTCTTCGCCACCTTCCGGCGTTTCGCCATCCGCCGGTGGTTCTTTTGGAGCTGGCGGTTCTTTCGGCACAGGTGGCGCGGCCACAACCGGCGGCACGGCGCCGCCAAACTCCGTATCCCCGCCATAGGTGGCTTCAAGGTCAATCACCTCGCGCAGCAGGATGTCACCTTTCTGCAGGGCGTCGTACCAGGCAATAATGGATTCAATTGCGAGCGGGGATTCGCAAATCCCGCCAATCATGGTTTCACGGCCAGCCTCAATGCGCTTGGCAATCGCAATCTCGCCTTCGCGGGACAGCAGTTCCACCGTCCCCATTTCGCGCAGGTACATGCGCACAGGGTCGTCGGTACGTCCGGTGTCATCGTCGGAAATATTCCCGCCGCTTTCGTATTCGTCCTCGCTCTTGGCTTCCTGCTTTTCTTCGTCCTCGCCAACGTCGTCCGCACTGTCGACCAGCTGGACTCCGGAATCGGAAATCGCCGTCATCGCATCTTCAATCTGATCCGATGAAAATTCTTCGGCAGGCAGCGCACCATTTAACTCGTCATAGGTAATAAAGCCACGCTCCTTGCCGCGCGCAATCATCTTCTTGACGATTTTTTCAACGTTGCCTTTTTGCCCGGTGGTAATGGCCATCTCGGCGGGCGGTTTCTTGTCCTCCTCACCTTTCTTGGTTTTCAGGACTTTGGCAGGAACTTTTTTCGCCGGGGTTTCTTTTTCCACGGCGGCAGATTTTACAGGCATTGATTTCTTTGTTTCAGGTGGTGTTTCAATTTTTTTTACAGCGGCTTTTTTATCGGTCGCTTTTTCAGGGGTAGTTTTCTTCGGTGGTTCGGCCTTGGCTTTGGCGGCTGGTTTTACCAGCGCAGACTTCGCTTTCGGCTCAGGCTTGGCAGCTTTTTTCGGCGCTGGTTTTGCAGCCGGCTTGGCAGCCAGTTTTGCTTTGGCTGGTTCTTTCTTGGCGGTTGTTTTTGGTGCCGGTTTCGCTGCCGCTTTTGTTGCCGTTTTGGCTACAGGTTTAGTTTGTTTTTTTGCCGCCATTCTCGCTGCCTGTCATTTTCCGAAGCTTCGCGAATCATACCCCGATTCGATTCGCTGATTTAACCTGATTCTCTTGAAAAAACAAAGAGGTATCAGTCATTTGCCGATTCGCCGCCACTACGTAATTGCAACAGCGCGCGCATGCGTTCCTCATTTTCAGGGGTCATTGCCTGCGCCAGAGCGGCCCGGGCCACCTGCAAATCCGCCTCCAATGATTTATCCCATTGATTCCACACAGATTTCCATCCTGCCAGCGCCGTTTCATTATCGGTCCCGGCGCGGGCAAACCCCGCATGAAGGAAAAGTTTCTCGTTTTCCGACAGTTCGACCGCCCTGTCCGCAAATCCGCGTCCATCTATGTGGTGCAGAAGACCGTCCCTGTCAAGCGAATCGATACTTTCCGACTCGATTTCATTTTCCAGAATCTCAATCACCTCAAAGGCGAGGTTCTGGAGACTAGAATCGTCGAAATTCAGGCGGCTGCATTCATGGACAATATAAGGATAAATTGCCGGATGATTAATAAGTGTTGCCAGCATAATCTGCGGCTGCAGATTATCCGCCCGCTTTTTCCCAAGTGGTGGCAGCACGACAATCTCCGCCTGCTGTTTTTTAGCCCCCTGCCAGTTCTGCCCCAGCAGCGACCGAAGCTTTTCACGGAACATCTGACGGTAATGATATTGCAGATCTTTTTCCGGGATACGCGACGCGAGTTCTTCGAGTTTCGCCGCAAGTCCGGCGCGTGCCTCTGGCGTCGTGAATGCTTTCCCGGCCACATGATGCGTCCATAAAAATTCCGCAAGTGGCAACGCCCGCCCGACGAGTCCCTTAAATGCCTCGGTCCCGTTATCACGAATATACGTGTCCGGGTCATCCCCTTCGGGCAGAAATGCAAAGCGAACCGTCTGGTTTGGTTTCAGCAACGGCAGAACACGATCTGCCGAACGCAGCGCGGCGCGATACCCCGCCTCATCTCCATCGAAACACAGCACGGGTTCTTTCGTGTCATGCGGTATCATCTTCCACAACACCGCGATCTGTTCTTCGGTCAGTGCGGTCCCCAGCGGCGCAACCGCCCCCCGGAACCCAGCCTGATGACAGGCGATAACATCCATATATCCTTCAACCACAATAATCGTATGATCCTTGGCTGCGAGCCGCGCATGCTGCCCGGCATAGAGCTGCCGCCCTTTATGAAACAACGGCGTGTCGGATGAGTTGATATATTTCGGCGGCTTGAAATCACCACGCGATGGCGGACGCAGATGGTCCGGTAGAATACGGCCCCCGAACGCAACCACACGCCCCCGTGCATCTGTCACCGGAAAAATCACACGGTCACGGAAAAACGCATATGGTTCGGTGCCCTTCGTGGATGCCTTGATGACTCCGGCCTCCAGCATCTGCGCATCAGTGTATCCTTGCTCTTTCAGATGACGGCGCAGTGCCTGCTCTTCTGATGGCGCATATCCCAACCGAAATGAATTGATGATATCGGGTGATAATCCGCGTCCGGCAACATAATCGAGCACACTCGCGTTGCGGCGATCATGCAGCTGCGCCTCGAACCACCGCGCCGTTTCTTCGCACAGCGCATAGAGTCCTTTTTCCTGCCGGTCCTGTTCCTGATCCTGAAAACTCTGTTTCGGGACTTCCATCCCGGCCTGTGGGGCCAGCGCCTCGACCGCCTCGATAAACGACAGATTATCGTGCCGCATGGTAAAGCCCAGCACATCGCCATGCGCGCCGCAGCCAAAGCAATGGAAAAACTGCTTTTCATCATTCACATAGAAAGACGGGCTTTTTTCCCGGTGAAACGGGCAACACCCTTTAAATTCGCGTCCGGCACGGGTCAGCTTCACCCGTCGCCCAATGACCTCGGAAAGGGTCAGGCGATCGCGAAGATCCTGCATAAAACGTGGTGAAATGGACATTTGTACGTTCTACCCGATTTCCCGGAAAAAAGAAGAAAAATCGCGCAATCGCCTTGGTTTTAGCCATTTTTATAAAAATGTGGAAATTTTGGCAGAATGCGTACATGCGTTAATGCTTATTTCATTAAGTCCTTATAAAAGAGGTTTAACAGCTCATTTTGTAAATTTTGTTGCACAACCATAAGATAATATGGCAAATTATTGCCATACTAATTAAATAAGGGAGGCAAGTTTATGCGTACACTGCGTGCTGAACATGAACGCCCTCATCCCCGATTCTTTGATGCCCAGTTTAACAAATTGCTGAATGCCTGCGAGTCGAAAGCTCTGGATATGCCATCCCATGAATACCGCATGCTCGCAAAATTACTCAAGGCAACCTATCCCGAAGGGGCTCCGGCGGAATTTTTCTTCACATTATATAATAAAGTGCTGTCCCGCTATGATGACACCGCACAGGAACCTACTGTCCATCAGGATAAAATGATGCGGATTTTATTCTACCGCACCTTTCCTGATACGAATAAATTTATCCGCGATCTTTTCAGTGAAGCTTTTGAGGCGCATACAAACTATGGCACCAGCCGTCCTGTCATGCCCGACCGGGACGTCCTTGATGTAACCGAGAAATTTGAACTCGGCGGCGTAGAGTTCAAACCTCTGTTTTTCCACCGCATTAATTACGTGATAAAGCAGGCTGAACAGGCGGCAGTGGACATGAATGCCGAATTCCTGGAGCGTGGCTCGGGCCTTTCCGCTGACTTCAAGGCCAGCGCCATGCCAACCTACGACCGTCAGGAATTGCTGGAACTGATTAACGCAGCCAAAGGTAATATTGATCTGGCCGAATTTCTCAGTGACACCACCCCGCAAAATAACGAAGGCTTCAAACAAGTTGTTACAAGCGGCGGCGCAACCGTAGATCAATTTCTGAATGGCCAGGAAAACGCCAGCTTTTTATGCGGACGCATCATTGAGGTAGGTAAACCACGCCCCGATATACTGACGGGTGTTGATAGATTCAACATCGCTGTACAGAGCGTTACAGGCAGGAACGGGGAGCTTGAGATCGAAGGCAAACCACAGGAAACCCCATTCCAGTTAGGTCAGGCCTTTATTGCCCGCGTGAAAGAAGGTTCCCGGATTGATACCGAGGCTGTATTACCGCTTTCTCAGCATGCCAAAAACCTGCTTTTTGATCCACCCAAGTCTTACCTGGCCACCCCTCAATTTTCCCAGCAGGGGGAAGACTCGCAGTTTGGTAGCGGGCCGCGACGTATAGGAATGTAATTTTCTTCTTTTTTGTTTGCATAATAATTTGACGCATGATACATAACCCTCCGTTGAAACACGAGGTTTCCATGCAGTCACTCGCACAAAACATTGATAATACCCGCGCATATCCGCCGCGCGCAAACGGGGCAGAATCCGCCCTATATATCCCGCCCAAAGTTGATACCACCCCCGTCACGGCCAAAATAGGCTTTAACGCCGCAACGACTCTTATGACGCCGCCTAAATTTGCAGATGTGCTTGCCGCGTTGTGGAACCGCGAACAGCAAGACGGCACACTGCCAAATCCTGTCGAAGACAGATATTTAAAGGTGCTGTTTCGCCTCCAATATCCAAAAGTTGAAGATTTTCCCCTTTGCGCTGAATTAATAAAGCTGGAAGAACAAGCCCGTGGCAAAAATATAGTTCTCCCATTTCCTCAGGCCCGCGACCTGTTTGATCCCAATAAATCTGTCGACATCGAATGCCTTCAGAACTCCGGCTCTTTCTATCAGCGGTTAAAATATGCGCAAACCTGCCTGAGAGAAGCCGACAAGTGTATAGCTCCCCTTCCAGCACTGAAGCCGACACATAATCTGGATAACTATAGCGCAATTGATATTGCCAGTGTCCTTGCAAATTCGGCGACTATCAAGGCAAAACTTCATTTTGATAGAATTACAAATCAGTGGGATAAATCGACACATATAACTGTGCGCGAAGTCAAATTGGCTAATGGGTTGACTTACCTGAAAGGTGCAAATGAAAAGACATATACAGTGCCGCAAATGGCCGGTATCCAGCCGGGCGACCTTGTTCACCTGACGGGTTCCGCCGAAGTAATAACAGGTGTCCGGAACGGCCATGTAAATTCTGCGCTTGTTCTCCTCCCTCGGGCCACTTGGCATATGTTGCATAAAATGAACAAGGACGGGCCACTGACATTGTTCGAGATATTTACCTGCACCGCCCAAAACAAGCCCGGTGAAAATCACCCCACATATGATATTGGAATACGCGATATGCTCTGCCGCAGGCTGGATGTTTCATACGAAACGCGTGCTGGAATGCCTCCGGCCCCACAACCCGGTGAAGTTTACGTGGCGATGCTGCACAGGGAAGGCCCGGATATGTCCACTCTGCGTAATTTAACGGCTGTTTTGCCAGTGAACCCCTTCCGCTGACAAGAAATTTAAAACGAATAAAAATATAAACTAAAGGTGTGTGTATGTCAGTTTTACCGGCCCCCGTCGTCGAGAAGGTTTTTGCCCTCGGGACAAATATTATTGTTGTCCATGACCAGACCAAGCGGCGCATTGCGCAGAGCCTGCTGACTGGCGTTGATGAACGCCATATTATCTATCCAGGCGGCGTTGATGGCGAAAGCGTGCCTGAATTAATGCGCGCCTGCGCCTTACTAAACAAAAAGCCCGTTTTTGTCTTTAACCGCGCCAGCGACACCCCGCAAAATGCTGATTTGATACAATCATACCGCGACAATGATGCTGACGTGCATTTCGTTATCGGCAACGACAATGATGCTTTTGCTAAAGCCAGAACATTGGCTCAGGAAATGAGGGGCAAGGTCGTAAGCTTCGCCGATGAGCATGCCATCAGTGTTGTTACGCACTCATTGGCGGACGCACTCCTTGCGCAACCACCTATTACCGATGCCTTCGTCGCAGTTGCTCGCGGCGGTTTTTTTAACGGGCTGGAACGTGCCATCAACCACGCCAACGCTGCCAAAGGCCATACCGGCAATGTGCGTATGAATGCGGTACGCATCGTTAATCTGCAACACGATTTCAATGGGGCCGCCTTGCATGATGGGCCTTTCACGCCAGGTCTGGGTATCCCCCCGCATTTTGGCTGCAATGCAATTTACGAAGAAACAGCCTGGCGCAAGATGACATCGCTGCTTGCCAATTCTGGTGGCTGGCCCGGCAGGACGGTCCTGTTTTATAATGGATCCGTGCCGGACCTTGCATCACTGAAGCAGAAGAAGGTGGAAACTTGCCTTACTTACCCTGACCTGGAAGTTGTTTAGCATCAGGCATCGATATATTGCACATGCCCGTTGACCCGTTATGCGCGGCCATCAGGGCATCCTGAATTTCTGCGCCCTTACCGTAGCGTCCGAAACTGATATCCAGCAGGAACGCCTCAATATATTCAGCGCGGTAACGCGTCAAAGCCTGGCATACCGCCTCTTCCATCGTACCGTTAAAAAACTTTTTGCCATCGGCAATCTTGGACCAGATAAACTTGGTTCCCATGCGGTTTTCGCCAATCGATAATCCCAGATTATCCAACCGCTCGCTTCCCTTGGCGGTGAGGTCTGGACCGACAATCATCAGGCGCTTGGCGTCTTTCCCCATTTTGCCCATAAATGAATTAAAAAATTCACTGGCTCGGTTATCGCCCGCACACATATTCTCCGGGGGCGCCATGACCTGAACCGTGGCCCCTGGAAAATGCGTCAAGAGCGTGCGGGTTTTATTCACACTGGCGTCCATATAGGCATCCCAATCAAACTTGATAGTATCCATATATCCGCTTGAACAGCCGCGCACGGCAAAATGCACTTGGTTGCTGCCCTCGCCTTCACCGATATAAGCCAGATGATCCATATACTTTTTGGACTGCAGATGTTCAGATAATTGTGCCAGGAACTCAGTCCACTCGGCAATCATAACTCTATCCCATGGAAGAGCATCATTAATTTTCTGCCCGTTTTTTTCTATAGCCGGAGCCAAATATGTCTTTGTCCCTTTGGCAATGACCCACCCCGGTACTAACTCCAGATGTGTTGGATACAAACGCAGATTGATTTTCTTGCCATTCTTGATGGCTGTATCGAAGGCCGCATCCAGATCAGTCCAATTGAACTTCCCCTCTTCCTGCTCGGCATCCGCCCATGTCAGAACATAAACCATCCCGTCAACAAACGGTTTGCTCAACCCTTTCTCCAGTGTCTCTGAACTCATTTTAATATCTGAGAATAAATAAAGCTCAGCCGCCTGCCCCGGTGAAGGGCAAGCGGTGAAGAATGTCAGGGCCAACAACCAGCCGGATAGTTTCATAAAATCTCCTTAACGTGTCTGCGGCACCGGGTAAGGGTAAGGCATAGGCTCCGGAGCCGGGATAACGACGCCCTGCCCGCCCGGTTGGGGCTGAAGTCCCTGCGCCGACTTGGCCAGATATAACAGATTGATAAATTCGGCGCGATAACCGTACGGGTCATTCCCTTTATTGGCCTGCGCGAGGGCGATGATATCATCTATCGTCATGCGGCCATTATACATCCCGCCTTTCAGGAACTGGCCAAAGCTGGCCACCGCCACTGCCCAGTTGGTTTCCTGTGATATCAAAGGCGTAATCTGTTCACGCTGATCTTTGGTGACAGGGGTGGTAATCAATTTGCTCTCATTCGCATCCGGCAGTTTGTAACGGATTTTTACAAAGGCCAGCTCACTTGCTGTTTCCTTTTTCGGTAGGATTTTATCGGCATAACGGCTTTGATCAATCGCGGTTTTACCACCAACCGGGGTCAGTTCGTAAATCGCGGTGACTTCAGCGCCCGCACCTATATCACCCGCATCGACCTTATCATTGTTAAAGTCTTCGGTTTTCAGGGCGCGCGTTTCATACCCGACCAGACGGTATTCGGCCACAATCGCCGGGTTGAACTCCACCTGGATTTTCACGTCCTTGGCAATCGGGAACAACGTGGACGTAGCCTCTTCAACCAGAACCTTGCGCGCCTCGTTCAGATTGTCGATATACGCCGCAACGCCATTGCCGTTCTGGGCCAGCTTCTGCATCATCTCGTCATTATAATTGCCGCGACCAAAACCAAGGACAGACAGGAATATGCCTTTGTCCTTTTCACGGGATACAAAATTTTTCAGTTCTTCCGGATCGGTAATGCCGACATTAAAATCGCCATCTGTCCCCAGAATAACCCGGTTCACGGCATTCTTGTCGAAATTGACTTCGGCCAGTTGATACGCCTGGCGGATACCTTCCGCCCCGGCGGTGCCGCCACCCGGCTGCAGGTTTTGCAGCGCCGCCAGAATACTGGCTTTATTCTGCACCTTTGTAGGTGGCAAAACTGTACCGGCCGCACCCGCATATACCACGATGGATACCGTGTCGGTTGGTTTCAGCGTATCCAGCAGCATCGAAATCGATTGCTTGAGCAGCGGCAGCTTGTTCGGTTCATTCATCGACCCGGATACATCCAGCAGGAACACCAGATTGCTGTTCGGCATCTGCGTCTTCGGAATATCATACCCGCGAATACCGACCGTCATCAACTGCTTGCCATCACCCCATGGGGACGGGGTCAGCACGACATTGGTGGTGAACGGCTGTTCCTTGGTCTGCGGCAACGGGTAATCGTAATCGAAATAATTGATCAGTTCTTCGATACGCACCGCATCCACTTGCGGCAGAAGTCCCTGATTCAGGCTCGATCGCATAAAGGAATACGACGCCGTATCCACATCGATTGAAAACGTGGACACCGGGTCGGTCTTGACCTGATGAATGGCATTCTGCGCGACATGCTCAAAATTATCGCGTCCAAATTCCTGCTGCGCCATGCCTGGATAATCGGCGATTACCGGATTGACCATATAATTTTGTACCATCTGACCAGCTGGCATGGACGGTGCGGGCATGGCCTCCGTGGCCACGGCCATATCCTTCGCCATCATGCGCCGTTCTACCGGAACCGGGGCCATCGCCAAACCCTGTACAGAACCACCAGCGCCACCATCCATTAAAGGCGGGGTCGCCGCAGGGGCGGCAGCCTTCTCCATCTCCCTGAATTCAGTTTTGACTTTTTTCTCTGCAACAATTTGCTTATCTGCACTATCTGCCTCTGGTGAAACAGCCAGTTGTGCGCTAATACGCTCCGTAGCCTGCTCGGTCACTTTCGGCAAGGTGGCAAATACCATTAACGCCACGCAAGCTGTCGCCAGCCCGCCATAAACTATCTTTTTCTGGGAAAAACTCATTTTTTCGCTCCTCTGTAGGGGTTGTCTGGATATCAGACGGGCGAAAAAACCATTTCCTTGGGAAGTTTTTGCATTTTTTTGCACTTTTTCAAATTCGGCCACCGCCAGATTCAGGTGAACCTTGCGCGCATTGGCGTCCGGGGCGGGAATGTCATCGGCATCAAACAGCTGTTTCAGGGCATTTTCATCCATGTTTGCGGCCTCCATCCTGCTGGGCGTCAAGCTTTTTGCGAGCTTCGTGAATACGGTAGGAAATCGTCCCCTCGGCGCAGCCCATCACGGCAGCGGCATCCTTGTGCGACATGCCTTCGCCGAAGACCAGCCAGATGGCTTCGCGTTCGACCTCTGGCAACGCGCGGATCATATCCATTTTCTGTTTCTGTTCGAGTGTCTGTTCCGGTGTGCCGAGCGTGGTAACAATATTCTCTACAACGCCGATTTCTACCGCGCCGCGCTCATGACGTCCCTGCGACCGCAGCCAGTCACGGGACGTATTCAGCACCACGGTATAAAGCCACGTGGTGAAGGCTGAATCGCCCTTAAAGCTTCCGATATTCTGCGCCAGTTTCAGGCAAGTCATCTGCGTTATATCCTCGGCATCCGTTTTGTTGCCGCAGCAGCGATACGCCATGCGGTATACAATCATATAATGCGCATCCAGAACATCACGAAAGGCGCTGGCATCACCTGCCACAGCCCTTTTTATCGTATCTGTCATGTCGACCTGGTCGTGCATATAAATTCATTCTGAATATTAGACGGATAAACTGGGTACATCCTTGGAAAAAATCCATGGGAAATCAACTGAAATAACTAGTTTTCAATGATTTGTACCGTTCCATTCGACGGATTGACGCGGACCCATGCCCCCGGACGGGCCAGCAGGCTTTTGACAAATCCCTGTCCCAGCCCGGTGATGCAACTCAGATTACTTCCCCGCGCAACAGTACAGGCATGGGACATGGTACCCCCATCCCCGTATAAAACAGCGGCCACATGCGGGAACACCATGACCGTATCGGGCCGTGCGCGGGGGAACACGGCGATAACCGGATCAGTGGCGGCCTGACACGTTGCCGCATCAGGGGATATCAGCACCAGCCCGGTGATTTCAGAACCGCACACAGCAATACCGCGCCACTCTGTCTGATCGCTGATCTTCACATCACCTCCAGCCACAACAGGTGGCGGTGTGTTCCAGAAGAACGGGGGTAAATGGGATGACGGCTTATCCTCTCCCGGCGGGAATAATTCCTGCCACGCAGGCGACAACGCAGTACGGCGTTTCTGAATATCCGCCATCTGCGCCCGTGTCGCTGGCGTCTGTTTTCGCTGCGTCAGCGAGAGATAACACAAGCCCAGCGCCAGGCTTTCAATGATTTGTTCTTCCGGTGTACCCGGTAACGGTGTGTCCGCTTTTGTCCGCGCCAATATATAATGTGAAATACGCCACTGTGCCTTTATCAACTTCCATAGGCCGGACAAAGTCGTGGACGACACCATCTTCCGACCGCCCTGCCCATCATTGACGACGCGCACCGTGTCCGCACTGACCAAGTGGACCATATACGACCAGTCGATATAAGGCGCATTTTCCAGCCAGTAAATTATGTTGTCCGGTGGGGTGTTCTGCCCCAGCAACGAAGCCGCCTGCATCCATGGCGACCTTGCATCGCGCGTGTCGAATATTTTATCGAGTTTCGCCTGTGCCGCAGCGTCCATGACATCGGGCAGCGACGTATCCTCGGCAAATTTAATCCAGAGTCGATCATCCATTATTGGCCTATTATAAACGCGTGGATATTATGCTGGGTTGTAACATATAGCGTTCCATCTTTATACACGGGTGCGGCATAACTCCCCTTGCCCACATTCAATGTTTTTACTTCCTTCCCCGTGGCGGCATCCAGGAAATGCACAATCCCATCGGTTGTCAGGGCTGCGACTTTACCCGGCATCAGGGCAACATCGGCTTTGAATTCATTGCCGCATTTTTTATTCCACCGCACGGTCCCTGTTGCTGTGTCAACAGCGATAACCTCGCCATTTTTAAGGGCAAAAAAGGCGGTGGCTTTATCCGTCGATAATTGCCCTTCCGGCAGGCCCATCGTCGCCGTTTCAATCATCCAGCGCACGGGCTTGGAATGATTCAGGTCGATACCATACACCCAGCCTTTATCCGTTTTCTTGTTCAGCCCAACTTGGCCGATAGCTGTGCTAACGACGAATTTGCCGCTGCCGATTTCCATGATCTTGCCCATCGGGTTGCCATTCAGCGGCCATGATTGAATGACAGCCCCGGTATCCGGATCAATCTCAAAAAATTTCGATCCGTCATTTTCTTCAGTCAGCTTCGCCACAACGAACAAACGCCCCCCCGAATAAAGCGGCGCGATATCGATATGCCCGATTTTCGCCCACCAGATTTTATCGCCGCTCTCGGTATCCAAGGCCCATAGCCCCAGCCCGCCTGCGCCAATCCACAGGCGTTTATTGGCCTCATCCACCGCTGGATATGACTCAATGTGATTGGCAAATTTTCGTTCCCACAGAATTTTACCATTGACGCGGTCAAGTGCCGTCAAACCTGACAAATCAGCAGTATGTAGTCCTTCGCCAATATAGAGACGGTCGGGGGTAAGGGTTGGCGTGGTAAAAATGGGCTGGTGCTTATTTAACTGCCATATCAATCGGCCATCATGCAGTGACCGTACTTCAAGCGTTCCTGAAAATGTGCCGATATACATCATATCGCCATCTATAACCGGCGTCCCTAGAAATTCAGCCACGGATGTCGCCATCCAGCCCAGATTGGGTTTACTTGTGTCAACCTTGTCGACATCCATGATCAGAGGAAATTCTTTGACCTCGGCCAGTCGGGAACCAACATCCTCATCCGGCACGCGGTGACGTTCCCACGCATATATGCCACCCGCCGCGATAAAGCACAGGACCATAAATACATAAATAAGTTTGCGGTACCGCGCATGAAACGCCGCATACCCGCTCATGAAACTCAGCCCGCCAGCCAGCGTCCCGATAAGGGTGAGCAGCCACGGTATAATCTCGATCAGCGGAATCATCGCCGGAAATATATGAAACGTGCCACTTTTATAATATTGGCGATACAGTGATGTCTGGGTCATGGCAGCCTCATAAAATCGTTGGTTTCCCTGTAAGACGCATCAAAAACCCAAATCCTTGGAAAAATTATCATGACATTCTTATGTTAAGATAACACAAAGAACTGTAAATCATTACAGCTTTTCTGCTACATCTTATCCATGATCTGGTTCAAAAATTACACGCTCGACGACCTCCGCCATGCCCGGTCTACCGATGGCACGGTGATGGGTTATATCGGTTTGGAATTTACCGACCTGTCTGCGGACAGTCTGTCCGCGCGCATGCAAGTTGGCCCGCGCGTGCATCAGGTCTATGGCATCCTGCATGGCGGGGTAACGTGTTTCATTGCCGAAACAATCGGCAGTATCGCGTCGACCCTCGTCATCGACCCGGAAAAACTTTACAGCGTTGGCTCGATCATCACCATCAACCATTTGCGCCCTGTCACCGAAGGTTACGTGAATGTAACCTGCCGCCCCATCCATCTGGGCCGGACAAAACATGTCTGGGATATCGTGTTTACCAACGATGCCGGAAAAATAACGGCGAAGTCCGAACTTACCTGTTCCGTTCAACCGCGACGCGGTCAAGAATAGTCCACCATTGGTCGATGGTCCCGTTAAACCAGAAATGACGCCATGCCATGGCGAACTTCCCCGATTTACGGCCTTTCCAGGCGGACAATCTTTCAACCAGCCAGTCCTCATCAAAGCCAGCCCACTCACCGACCACGCTTAGCAGATTGGCGGATAAAACAGGAAAAACTTCATCATGATAAATGGAATTAAGTTCATCAAAACTATAGGGTGATGCGGCCAACACGCCGACAATACGCGTCAGATCACGTTCCTGCAATTCCGTATCGAGAAATAATTCAGACATCGCCACCCATACCAGGCGGCGATTGTTCAAATCATCTTCTGCTTTTTCCATGTGAAGTTCTTATCCGCAGGATTTTGAGTCGAGAATGGAGGCTCTGTGAGAACCGTATCGCAACGTACATTTAAGTACGTGAGAAACGGAAGCGGAACAACGCCCCATTCGCAGACCAAAAGCCAACGGATTAACCCGCGAGCTTTTGTTTGACGACAGCACCGGCTTTGCCCATATCGAGCTGTCCAGCATATTTCGCTTTCAGCTCGGCCATGACCTTACCCATATCCTTGACGCCTGACGCGCCTGTCGACGCGATCAGACCGGCCACAGCGGCGGCGACTTCGTCATCCGACATCTGCGCCGGAAGGAAAGATTCAATGATGACTATTTCGGCATCCTCTTTCTCCGCCAGTTCCGGGCGGCCACCGTCACGGTAAACCTTGGCCGATTCCTGACGCTGCTTGATCATGCCCTGCATCAGTGACAGCAAGGCCCCATCGGAAATACCATCCTGATTACCATTGGCGCGGTCATTGATGTCCTGTTCCTTCATCTTCGCGATGATCATGCGCACGGTATTAAGGCGCAGCTCATCCTTTGCTTTCATGGCTTCTTTCATGGCATTGGTCAGTTCAGTGCGTTTTTCAGACATGGCTTACATTTCCTTTTCTAATTCTAGTCTGTTTTAGCCTGTTCCCGGGCATCAGACAACGGTTAATCCAGCTTTTCAGGCAGGAATCCCCCTGCCTGCAAATTCCAGAGATAGGCAAAATGCCCGTTCAGGGCGATAAGTTCCTGCAGATTGCCATCTTCGATAATCTCGCCATCTTTCATGACGATAATGCGGTCGAGATGCGCGAGCGTGGACAGGCGGTGCGCCACAACCAAAGTGGTGCGCCCATTCATCGCGGTATCAAGTGCCGATTGAATCAGCCTTTCCGTGTCGCTATCCAGCGCCGATGTCGCCTCATCCAGAATAAGAAGCGGCGCATTTTTCAGGATGGCACGGGCAATCGCGATACGCTGCCGCTGCCCGCCGGACAGTTTGACGCCCCGTTCCCCGACCATGGTTTCATATCCTTCCGGCGTCCGCATAATGAAATCATGCGCCTGCGCCGCCTTGGCCGCCGCGATGACATCCGCCTCTGTGGCCTCCGGCATCCCGTACAGAATATTTTCACGCAGCGTACGGTGAAACAAAGTCGGGTCTTGTGGAATAACGGCTATTTTCCGGCGCAGGCTTTCCTGCCCGACATCGGCGATATTCTGCCCGCCGATAAATATATGCCCGCCTGCCACATCGTAATTGCGCAGCAACAACTGACAAAGCGTCGTCTTACCCGCACCTGACAGGCCCACCAGCCCGACTTTCTGTGATGCCGGGATCGTCAGCGTGAAATCACGGAATACCTTATGCCCTGAATCATAGGTGAACCACACCTTGTCAAAAATGATGGTACCGTCTGCCGGGGCAAAATCAGGCGCGTTATCCTTATCCTCGACACTGACCGGCTGGACGAATTCATTCAGCGCGGATTCCATCCGCCCCAGATCGCCGGATAACTGGGTCAACTGCCACGACAGATGCGCCATGCGGTACCACGCATCCCAGGCAATCAGCAAGGCGACGGCGACATCCCCGGTCGTCAATTCTCCATTCGCCCAGTTATGGATGAGATACCAGATCGACCCGATGACAAGTGTCGAGATAAAAATATCAAACATGCCCCAAAAGACGATCTCCCAGAACACAAAACGTTTATACGCGCCGACATACGGCGCCTGCACACGCCGCAGCAGGCTTATTTCATGAAGGCGGTTGGCAAAATTTTTGACGCTGGAAATATTGGTCACCGTATCGACCAACTGTCCCGATATATCTGCCTCGCGGTCTGCCAGGTTCGCCGAAGCCCGGCTCAGATACCCGCCCAGAAAATACACCGCCAGGCAAATCGACACGACGACGAATAACAGGAGCAGTGACAGATGATAATCAACCGACCATAACAAGACACAGGAGGATGTAATCGCCGCCAGCGCTGGAACAAAGCCGTGGATCATCCGTTCCCACAACAGGCTCCGGTATGCATTATTGACGTTGCTGATCTTGTTGACCAGCTCACCAGAAAAACGGTTGTGAAAATATTCATGTGCATGCTGGGTTAGATTGCTCATCAGCATTTCGCGCAACGCATTCTGTACGCGCGGGGTACAGGCGGCATCGACGACATCGCGCACCCTGTACATAACCGTATGGTAAAGGCAGCATATCGCCACCAGTATAAACGGCCAGCCAAGCGTTGCCCATAAATCATGCGTGTCCGCCTTGGGGATTCCATCCACCAGAAGTTTGAACCCGTACATCATCAGGACGTTACTGGCCGTCACCGACATGGTGATGAGCATCAGCAGGGCAATAAACCACCGCTGCCAGAGCGGCAGCCGGGCCAGAAAATAGAATAAAAAGGCCACAGGGCGGCGGGGAAATTCAATTTGTTTCATGGTCTTGCGCGGTCTTCCGGGATTACCGGGGATTATTCAGTTTTCTGTTGTGTTTGGGCCAAATTTTGCCTATAAAATCGCTTTCTAGTGCCCGATACAAAATTATATCAAAATAGAGAGCCTAGAAATGTTTTCAAAATCCCCTTCTTCTACTCCAAAACAGCCAAGCGGTGCAACCGGCGTTATAGTCCTGGCCGATGGAACGGTCATCTGGGGCCGCGGCTTTGGCGCGGAAACGACGCATGTGGGTGAGATATGTTTCAACACCTCCCTCACCGGGTACCAGGAAATTCTGACCGACCCGAGTTACGCCGGGCAGATCATCACCTTCACCTTCCCGCATATCGGCAATGTCGGCACGAACAGCGAAGACATCGAAACGATCAACCCGGCCGCCCGCGGCCTGATTATACGCGAAGACATCACCGACCCGTCCAACTGGCGCAACGGCCAGCATTTCAAGGATTGGCTGGTCACACACGACATGCCCGGCATTTGCGGTGTCGATACACGCGCTCTCACCCGCCGCATCCGTGATATCGGTGCGCCGAATGGTGTTATCGCCTATAATAAGGACGGCAAGTTCGACCTCGACGCGCTCCAGAAAATGGCCGCTGACTGGTCGGGCCTCGATGGTCTCGACCTCGCGAAGGATGTGTCCTGCACCCAGCGTTACGACTGGAACGAAACCCAGTGGGAACTTGGTCAAGGCTACGGCCAGCAGACCAACGCGCAATATCACGTGGTCGCGATGGATTTCGGCGCGAAACGCAATATCCTCCGCTGCCTCGCGAGCGCAGGCTGCAAGGTCACAGTTGTCCCGGCCATGACCGCAGCGGATGAAATCATGGCGCTGAACCCGGATGGCGTGTTCCTGTCGAACGGCCCCGGCGACCCGGCGGCCACGGGTGTCTATGCCGTGCCAACCATCAAGGCGCTGCTCGATAAAAACATGCCGATATTCGGAATTTGTCTGGGGCACCAGATGCTGGCCCTCGCCCTCGGCGGTAAAACATCCAAGATGCCGCTCGGCCACCGCGGTGCAAACCACCCGGTGCAGGATATCCAGACCGGCAAGGTGGAAATTACGTCCCAGAACCACGGCTTCCAGGTGTTGCCCGACACGCTGCCGGGTAATGTCGAAGTGACGCATATCTCCCTCTTCGATAAAACCAATGAGGGCCTGCGCGTGAAAGACAAACCGGCTTTCTCGGTTCAGTACCACCCCGAAGCCTCCCCCGGCCCCGAAGACAGCCATTACCTTTTTGGCCGCTTCGTCGAAATGATTGCTACCACCAAAACCAAACAGGCTGCATAATTGAACTCACTCCATCTACCTGAACCTGCCCCCGCCCCGCGTATGGAATTTACCGTGTTGATGGCGCTGTTAATGTCCATCGTCGCGATCTCGATTGACGCGATGTTGCCTGCGCTCGGCATTATCGCCACTGATCTTGAACTCGCCAACCGCAACCACGCGCAATATATTATTGTGTTCCTGTTCGCGGGCATGGCCTTGGGGCAGCTCGTGGCGGGGCCACTCTCCGACGCGCTCGGGCGGAAACGCGTTCTTTATGGCGGCATCGCCCTCTATCTGGTCGGCAGCGTGGTATGTTACTTCGCCCCGACGCTCGAGGTTATTCTCACGGGCCGCATGATACAGGGTATCGGCGTAGCCGGGCCATATATCTCGACCGTGTCCATCGTCCGTGACAAATATAGCGGCCGCGACATGGCAAAAACCATGTCACTGATTATGATGATTTTCATCATGGTTCCGGCCATCGCCCCGGCTTTGGGTCAGGGCATATTATATATCGCCGACTGGCGCGCCATTTTCGGGTTATATATAGTCTATTCCCTCGGCATCGCGACCTGGATTTTCTTCCGGCTGGAAGAAACATTGCCAGCCCCCAAGCGTATCCCGTTCCATGTGCCGAATATCATCGCCGGGTTTCGCGAAGTCCTGACCAACCGCATCACGGTTTTATATATGCTCTGTATGGGTATCTGTTTCGGCGCCTTCACTGGCTTCCTGAATTCGTCGCAGCAGATTTTTCAGGACCAGTTCGGTGTCGGGGACAGGTTCCCGCTGTATTTCGCCCTGCTCGCCTCGGCTATCGGCGCGTCATCCCTGCTGAACTCGCGTCTGGTGGCCAGTAAAGGGATGCATTATTTATGTGTCCGCGCCTTTATCGCCGTTATCACGGCGTCGGCCATTATGCTGGCGGCGCATTTATTCGTGGATATCACCCTCTGGATGTTCCTGCTCTATGGCGGCATTTTCTTTTTCTGTTTTGGCCTGCTGTTCGGGAATATCAACGCCATGGCGATGGAACCGATGGGTCATGTGGCAGACATCGCGTCGGCGGTGATCGGCTTCACATCGTCGGTTATCTCGATTATACTCGGCTCCACCATCGGCCAGTTGTTTAACGGCACGATTATCCCGATTGCCTCCGGCTTCCTTATTCTGGGCAGTGTCTGCCTGGGTATTTTATTTATTGCCGCCAAAGGACGTAACCTATGACCGCTGTTTCCGCCGCCCCTGTTCCCGCCGCTTCGCTGCGCGATACGTACTATGAATATCTGGGCCATATCGCGCTGACGCTGATGATCGACGACACGTCACGCAGCCACGCGCATTTCGTTTCTCTCACCCGTTTGACCGATATCATGGGCGACATTGCCAAGGATAATGACGGCGATGGCCTGATACCACCCGAGGATATCGCCGCCGCACTGGCCATTCTGATTGAAAAAGACATCCTCGCGCCGCTCGATCACCCGGATCAAGGGCCGTCCTACCACGTCGTCGGACCGGCCAAGGCGTTTATCGAGGCGCAGATGCTGATCGAAGGCTCGACCATCTGGAAATGCAAATCCCTGCCGGGTTATATGCAGCTGGTGTTACAGGCGATGCATGAGAAAAAGCAGCAGGGGTTTACGGGTTAAGCCCCTCACCCCAGCCCTTTCCCGATGGGAGAGGGTGTTTTCTGTATTTCAAGTCCTCTCCCTCCGGGAGAGGATTTAGGTGAGGGAATCATCTTGACATTTATGCATTTATTCCTATAATAGGGATAGAGGTATTGTATGGCCCGGATATGGACTGAAGAACAGAAACAAAAACAACGGGAAGCCATCCGTAAGTGGCAACCCTGGAATGCCTCCACCGGACCCAAAACCGATAAGGGTAAGAGAATATCCGCCCATAATGCCCTGAAACATGGCCGCTATGATGCCGGGAGTCGCCATGACCGCCGTGTACTCAGCCAGATACTCCGTGACTCCCGTGCCCTGATTGCCTTCGGCCGCGCCTGGCTCCAATGGCGGAAACAGCAGGATAAAATCCGGAAATTGCAGAAGGAACTCGGCGTATCCCCTCACCCCAACCCTCTCCCACAAGGGGAGAGGGAGAATTCATCCCTGCTTACCTCTCCCTTGATGGGAGAGGTCGGCGCCTCCGTGCCGGGTGAGGGTGCACTCCGCATGCCTCATTCCCAACTCCCCACTTTTTTCCCAAAACCGCAAAACGAACTATTAACTCGCCCGCCGGTTTTTACCTTCCGCGCGCTGAATTTTGGGTTGAAACGGGGGCACTCTCCCCCTACAACAGAGGGGTTATCCCATAAAGGACATCCAAATGACCCAAAAACAAATCTTAATCACCCCTGGCGATGGCATCGGCCCCGAAGTCATGGGCGAAGTGCGCAAACTGATCGACTTTTGCAACGCGCAGGGACTGGCGACACTCAACGTGACAGAACGTCCGGTCGGCGGCGCGTCCATCGATGCGCATGGCGTCCCGGTCACGGATGACACGATTGAACTCGGGCGGAAATCTGATTGCGTGCTGCTCGGTGCCGTCGGCGGGACGAAATGGGACCGCGTAGATTACGCGATCCGCCCCGAAGCGGGCCTATTGAAACTGCGCAAGGAACTCGGTCTCTTCGCCAATCTGCGCCCGGCCATCGTGTTCGATGCGCTGATTGATGCCTCGACACTGAAGCCCGATATCGTGCGCGGACTCGATATCCTTATTGTGCGTGAATTGACGGGCGGCGTGTATTTCGGCGAGCCGCGCGGTATCTTCGACTTACCCAATGGCGAACGTCAGGGCGTGAACACTCAGGTTTATACCACTTCCGAAATCCACCGTGTCGGGCGTGTCGCGTTTGAACTCGCGCGGAAACGCCAGTCGCGTGTCTGCTCCTGCGAAAAAGCCAATGTCATGGAAAGCGGGAAATTATGGCGCGAGGAAATCACGAAAATTTCGGATGATTATAAAGATGTGCAACTGACGCATATGTATGCCGATAACTGCGCGATGCAGTTACTGAAAAATCCGCGTCAGTTCGATGTGATCGTGACCGATAATCTGTTCGGCGATATATTGTCGGACGAGGCGTCGATGCTCACCGGGTCGCTCGGTATGCTCCCGTCTGCCTCCCTCGGCGCACGGGATGCGTCGGGGCATCAAAATGCGCTGTATGAGCCTGTCCACGGCTCCGCCCCGGATATCGCAGGCCAGGGAAAGGCCAATCCGCTGGCGGCAATCCTCAGTTTTGCGATGGCGTGTCGTTTTTCGCTTGACCTTGGCGCGCTGGCCGACCATATAGAAGCCGCCGTCCGCGCCGTGTTGAACGCGGGAACCCGGACCGGTGACATCATGGCTGCTGGCTGCACACAGGTTTCGACCGCGCAGATGGGGGACGCCGTGATAATGGAATTGACATCAAGATTAAAGAAAGCTGCCTGACTATGGACTACATGAAAATCGCCACCGGAAAAAACCCTCCCTTCGATGTGAACGTCATCATCGAAAACCCGATGGGCGGCGAACCGGTGAAATATGAAATCGACAAGGAATCCGGCGCGATGTTCGTTGACCGTTTCCTGCACACCGCCATGTACTACCCGGGCAACTACGGCTTCATTCCGCACACCCTCTCCGGTGACGGCGACCCCGTTGACGTACTGGTGATTACACGTCAGGCCGTGATGCCCGGTTCGGTTATGCGGTGCCGCCCTGTTGGTGTGCTGATGATGGAAGATGACGCGGGCGTGGATGAGAAAATCATCGCCGTGCCGCACACGAAGCTCTATCCGTATCACGACAATGTCGAAGACATCGACCAGATACGCCCGATCCTGCGCGAAAAGATCGCGCATTTCTTCACCCACTACAAAGACCTGGAACCGAACAAATGGTCGAAGGTGCTGGGCTGGGGCGACGCTGAAAAAGCCGGACAGATGATCCTCGAAGGTATCGAACGCGCGAAGAACGCGAAATAAGTTTAACGCCGGGTCATCCCCGGCGTTTTACTATATCCCTTTCAAATTCAATTGATTCACAATCATAAGCTTGATATAGTTCAAGTCTTCAGTGGATAATCCGTATCCAGTTTTGATAATTTCATTTCCAGCCCGAATTATAAGATAGCTGCTTTCTTTTGAAGACGTTTCCGATTCGATAATATCGATTGCAATAATCTCATCTGCAACAATGATGCTTTTGAAATAGGGTTTTTTCTTACCCTGAAAAAATCGATCCCGATCCATAATCACCAATTGAGGCGCATTGATAGTTATTAGCGCCTTTTTCTCGGTAAAAAGAATACTAAATACAAATACCGATAAGAAAACAGCAAGAAAGGCGCCAATAAAAATAGCCATCTTATCCATATATTTTAAACTGTTAAAGGACGCTCCATCTTCAAGAAAAAGATTTATCTGCTGATGATAGGTATTGAAGAATTGAGCTCCCATAAAAACGACGACTATAAATACAATAATATGGGAGAGGTGAAGCCACGGATAAGCAATTCTAATTTGGGTTAAGCTTTCTTCCCGAAGAATTTCAACCCGGGCTTTGAATAAATCTGACGAAAGTTTCGGCTTCGATAATGAATTCAGCCCTATATTATCGGATATAACGCCAGATGAAGATTCAACCATATCATCTTCGGTCAGAGTATGCTCTTTCCCTGTCGTAACATCGATGACAGGAACGTTAATTCTTTGACTAAGAAATCGTGCAGCTTCTGATACTTCAGAGAGAGAACTAGAGGACGCCAATTTCAAATTAGCCTCACTCTTATTAATTAACCATATACTATAGATCTCATATTCAATATTGGATTTGTGCCTTTTCAACAATTCTCTTTTTATCACTATTTCGTGGAAATCATCGAGAGAATACGATTGTTTATATGGCTTCCAAATAATGCCTTTAGCGACGATAATTTCTCGAGATGAAATATTAATATCGGTTTCTTCACCTTTTATACTCCACAACAAAACAGCCAGTAAAGGGATCGACATTATCCACATTTCAGGCCCCATTGATCCAAATATAAGTAGAAAAACGGCAGAAAAAATCACAATAGATAAAATGTCTTTTATCGATATTTTTTGACCAAAAAATTTGATATTGCTCGGTGCATCAACATAGATGGCTGACGTATTTTTCATGTGTATAGTTACTTTCGTTATCTGATATTCATCGTCCGCTGAATCGTTTCTCTTATTACCTCTAATTGGCTCTTATCCAAGGCGTGCGCCGTACGGATCATCCCTTTCGGCACACGTATCACCAGCATATTGGCGCGCTTGGCGATCTTCCATGTGTCCTTGCCCTCGGCCTTCACATCGATACCGCGTATCTCGTCCTGGCGAATGACATCCTTGATGATGTGATACTTCCCCCGCTGGGTCTGTGGTGACATGTCGTCCACCAGCAGGTGATCGCGCTCGACAAACAGGATGGCCTGACGCGGCTTCTTGACCCATTCTTTGATAACACCGATGGCGGGCAACACAATCAGGAACAGGAACCACGCCCCGGCCATGATCGAGCTGAAGAACGTCTCAACGGTGAAGTTGGTCACATCAATCTCTTTGGTAAACCAGTCCCATTGGCGCCGCACATCCCAGCCCATGAAGTTGCCGTAGAACGCGTAACATCCCGCCAGAACAATCAGACGCATAACGAAATGCTTGGGATATTGCACCTTGAAAACTGTCCCACCTTTATGCTCGGCCTGAAACAGCCGGGAATACGACCCGGCGGATACCACTTCCCTGAAACGCAGCCCGTCAATCTCGGCCTTGGCCAGCTGGCGCGGCGCGGCCTCTTTCATCGCAAGCTGATGATCCATATCATTGGCCGATAACACCTTCGGCGTCTCCATCGTCTTGTCGACAACTTCCAGATGGCTGAACCGCTGCTGTATAAGCTTGGCAAGACTTAATGCGGCTTGCACCTCGGTAAACCGGGCTACAGGCAAAGCAATACCGTTCTGCCTTTCTAGCTGGAGCATGTAGTAATAGCTGGCGGCACCATCATCGCTTATCTCAGCAACTCGTAAAATGAGGCGTGGGAAATCGGCTATGCTCTCCCCCGACATGCTCAACCGTTTGAACATGAGTCCGCCATAGAACTGTACTTGCTGGCGATTGCTGTCAAAAACCAGTTTGGTAGTGTAAAAGGCAATCCAGCCGCCAACAGCCGAGAAAATCAGGCCCATAAACAGACAAGCCGCCCATGGGATTGTTCCCGGTTCCAGCGGTGGCGTTGTGGGCACAATTCCTAATGCCATCCCCAGAACCATCAAACCCGGCAGCAGAAAGAACAGGCCAAAGACGCGCAGACATCCATGGCCGCGCGTCTCTTTTAATATCAGTTGAGAGGGAGTTTCTATGACTTGCGGATTATGAAGCGTAAGTTGTAAATTGGCCAAAACGTCCCCCGAAATCTATTGAAAATCCCTGTAATTGCCCTACAATCATACTTGAAATCGCCGGGCACACAACCCGGTGTCAACGCGTGATAATGGGGGCGTAATTGACCGGACTTTATTTTGTAATTCTGGCGTTTGTCCTGATGATTATTGAAGCGCACGTTCCCTCCTTCGGTGTGCTGGGTGCAGCCGCTATTGTGTCTCTGCTGGTCGGCGGCAATATGATTATCGAACAGGGCGGAATTTTCGGCATCCCTCTCGACTGGCCCATATTCCTCGGTATCGCGACAGGTATGATGATTGTGCTGGTGATTATGAGCCGCGTTGCCATTAACGGACTGAAGAAACCGATCGTCACCGGGGCAGAAGGCCTGATTAATCAGAATGCCAAAATTGTAGACTGGAATGGAAAAGATGGCCGCGTGAGCATCCAGGGTGAAATGTGGCAGGCGCACAGTGCCCATGCGCACAACTTTCAACCCGGCGATATCGTGACGGTTGCTGGTACAGAAGATATGGTCCTGCATATCCATCCGAAAAACTGATTTCTAAAACCCAAGAGGAGTTAACATGACGTTTTTACCCATCGTAGCAGTTATTCTGGTGGTGCTGCTATTCGCCAGTATCCGCATTATCAAGGAATATGAGCGCGGCGTCGTCTATACGCTCGGTAAATATACCGGGATGCGCAACCCGGGCCTGCAGCTGGTTCTGCCGGTTATCCAACAGATGCAGATGGTCGATATCCGGGTCCGCACCGACGATATCCCGGCGCAGGATCTTATCTCGAAAGATAATATTTCAGTGCGTGTCAGCGGCGTGCTGAACTTCCGCGTGACCGATCCGGGTCTGGCCATCAACCGTAACGAAGACTTCCTGTTCCGTACCAACCAGATGGCGCAAACCACCCTTCGCTCCATACTCGGTCAGCATGACCTCGATGATATGCTGCAAAAACGTACCGAACTGAACAAAGCCATTCAATCGGAACTCGATGCCCAGACCGAAGGCTCGGGAATTAAAATCATCAGCATTGAAATCAAGCATGTTGATATTGACCCCAGCATGATCAAGGCGATTGGTCGTCAAGCCGAAGCCGAGCGGGAGCGCCGCGCCAAAATCATCAATGCCGAAGGCGAATTACAGGCCGCCAAACAGCTGGATGAAGCCGCCGAAATCCTGTCGCGCCGCCCGGAAACCATGCAGCTCCGTTATCTTGGGACGCTGGGTGAATTCGCAACATCCAAAGGAGCCAGCACGATTGTCCTGCCATTGCCGCTCGATATGCTGAAAAATGCGACTGATTTGCTTGGTAAGAAATAACAAGCCGAAATTGAATGATAAAAAAACCGGGCGAGATGTCCGGTTTTTTTATTCTTCACTCTCGGCGCGACGGCGAAACCCTTCGATACCCACATCATCCAGAATGTTCGCCTCTTTCTGAGCTTCTTTAGCGGCTTCTTCCTCGTCGCGGTTGCGCTGGATAATTTCGACCTTCTTCTGTTCGGAAAACGCCTCACGCATATCTTCCTGCGCCTTGGCAATACGGACATCAAGCTTCTTTAAATTCTGGTTCAGGTTTTCGACTTCCTTGTGGACGCGCGCGGCATAGGCGGCGAAGGTGATATAGGCATCCAGTTCGTCGGACGCCAATGCATGTTGCTCTTCACGGTCAACATCACCTAACAGAACGCGCTTCCGCGCCTCCAGCAATTCGGCTTGGCGGAATAACTCCGCCATCGCCTTTTGCTTCTCTTCGACGCGGTATTTACGCAGCCGTATCAGGGGTTTGAGGTCAGCCATACGGCTATTTTAGCATAAAATCGATGGCTTGTTGACCCCGGCGGCGATTATTTTCGTGGTAATAAGCCAGCTTAACCTCATCCGGAAGGAAACGGGACAATTCGGTAACCATCGCCGCGATGGCATATTGATACCCATACTCAGTGAGTGGGAAATCTTTGAACGCTATGTTTTCTTCGCCCTTATCAGGAAAATGATCATTCGGATCCGGTGGGGCCGTATTATATGACAGCACAAAGGCGGTTTCTTCGCGATTGATTGCTATCGTCCAGTAATACTCTTCGGTGACATCCGTTTCATCAAGTTCAGCTTGAGTCATTGCGTCAAGCTCTTCTTCGCGGTCATGAAACAGATCACGGCAGAAATGCAACGTAACCATATCAACCGAGGCCGCATAAGAAAAGATAACTGCTGGATTGTAAGTGTTGTAAACAGACGCCAATATATCAGCAATCTCACCAGCATCAGCCTTAAGCTGATCCATAAATTCCAGATAAGGCGTAACCTCCGCCGAAACGGCGGTATCCATAGTGGTTTTTAAAGTGGCCAGGAATGCCATTATCTGGCAAAGCTACGGTGTACTGGACGATCAACGCCAAGCCCACGCTGTAAAACTCCTGCTTCAGCATTGCGCATATCATATTCTTTCAGTGTGGCGTGATCGAGGATAACTGGTGCCTCAACTACGCGGCTAAATACGCGCAATAAATCACTCTCGTGGATTGGAGCTATCAGTTGCTCAATGACCATATTGGCTGCTTCAACACCTCGGTCTGGCAAAGCAAAGTCGTGTTTGCGGAACTGGCGACCTTTGCGCTTGATAGACACTTTGTTGTCATCACTACCATCAATATTAATCTCAACCACTGGCTTACCCATCTGGCTCAGGCTGATAGTTTTATGCGTTCCCGGCTTCCAATTGCTAGACAGCGTGAAATGAAGATCGGCGAGACCACGGCCAAGATGATCCAATTGACCCGACAGGTCAGCAAAGAATTCCATGACCGGCATGTCTACGTTGTGGCTGGCCCCAAGGAAATCAAGCCATGCATTCAGTTTTGCGGTACGACGATGATGTACTAAGCTACTCATATTAAACCAATATTTTTAGTGATTATGGGCAATGTGGCATAAATTACTTACGAAAAACAATAAAAATTAGTTCTCGGGCGTATAATTCATCCCCAGAATCTCGGCTAAACGGCTGAATCCTTCGTCAATTGTCGAATGATCGCCCTTGCGCTGGGTCAGGAATTCCTCGATTTCGGGGTAAAGCAGGATGGCTTCATCCACGGTCGGGTCGCTGCCTTTACGATACGCGCCCAGCCGGATCAGTTCGGCCATATTTTCATAGGCGGAGATCACCTGCTTGCCTTTGCGGTAGATGGCATTCTGTTCTTCGGTAAAAGCGGCAGGCAGCGAACGCGATACAGATTTCAGAATATTGATGGCCGGATAGCGTCCCCGGTCGGCGATGGCGCGCTCCATGACGATGTGACCATCGACGATACCGCGCACCGAGTCCGAGACAGGTTCGTTATGATCGTCACCTTCGACCAGCACGGTAAACAGCCCGGTAATCGACCCCTCGCCTTTCGGCCCGGGACCAGCACGTTCCAGCAGACGTGCCAGTTCACCAAACGTGGTCGGCGGATAACCTTTCGATGTCGGCGGCTCCCCTGCGGATAAACCGATTTCACGCTGCGCCATCGCAAAACGCGTGACGGAGTCGATCAGGCATAAAACCTGCTTGCCCTCCTGACGGAAATACTCGGCGACACAGAGCGTCATATATGCTGCCTGACGGCGCATCAACGCAGGTTCGTCACCTGTCGCCACAATGACTACCGAACGCGCCAGCCCTTCAGGGCCGAGGTCGTCCTCAAGAAATTCCTGTACCTCGCGGCCGCGTTCACCAACCAGACCAATAACGATAACCTCGGCCTCGGTATACCGGGCCATCATCGACAGCAGGACAGATTTACCAACCCCCGATCCGGCGAAGATACCCATACGCTGGCCTTTGCAGACGGACGCAAAACTGTTGACGGCACGCACGCCGAGGTCGAGCTTTTTCCCAACACGTTGCCGTGTGTGCGCAGCTGGAGCGGCATTCTTAAGCGGGATGGCGACGGCACCCATCTGTAATGGCCCCAATCCATCAACTGGCTTGCCGAGTGCGTTGATCACACGGCCCAGCCATTTATGGGATGGAAAAACGACAGGTTTGGTTTGCTGGATATACGCGCGGCAGCCAAGCCCGACACCTTCGAGCGTCCCAAATGGCATAAGTAAGGCGCGATTTTCACGAAAGCCCACGACTTCGCATGGGACATCTTTCGTCGGGGTAGGCCTCAGATGCACCATCGACCCCACTGTCAGATCGCGCCCAAAGCCGGACATTTCGACCAAAAGGCCAAGCACTTTCGTTACCTGACCATAGACTTCATGATCGGGGATAGTTTCCAGTACCGCGGCGGCTTTATCGGCAAGACGTTCCATAAAGTGATTCTAGCATAAAACCGGCATCCGACAAACGGCTGGAAATTTCGTCTATATCTGCTACAACCACGGTCATGGATATGATTTCAATACTGCAAACTATTGGTTATCTGGGTGTATGGACCGCGCTTTTCTGCGAAGGCGCATTCCTGTTTGGGATTTTCCTGCCGGGAGATAGCTTGTTATTCCCTATCGGCATTCTGGCGGGTCAGGATGTATTTAATCTCTGGATCATGCTGCCCGGCTGTTTCATCATGGCCTTTCTGGGTAATTTGGTCGGCTATGAAATCGGGAAACGCTGGGGCCCGTGGATCATGACCACGCGTTACGGCAAGAAATTCATCAAGGAAGAACACGTGGCCAAATGCGGCACCTTCTTCGAGAAATACGGCCCCTTCACCGTGGTCATCGCGCGTTTTATCCATTTTGCGCGTACTCTGGTTCCATTTATCGCCGGCATGACCCGGATGAATTATCCTTTATTTGTCATCTATTCCGCAGTCGGAGCGCTGTTATGGGCCGTTGGGATTCCATTGGCCGGATACGCAATTGGTTCCGCCCTGCCCGATGGAAGCATTGATGATTATCTGCTGCCCGCTATCGGTGTGATTATACTGATTGTTGCGGCCCCGGCGATCAAACGGCGCTTTTTTTCAAAGCCTTCTTAAATGCAGTCAGTGTTTTCTCACTGACATGATGCTCGACACCTTCGGCATCCAGATTGGCCGTGCGCTCGTCGATACCCAAAGACAGCAAAAAACGATAGACGATATCATGCCGCTCCTTACAGGCTTTCGCCAGTTTTTCGCCCTCAGCCGTCAGGAATAATGACCGGTAAGGGCGATTGGTTACAAAACCTTCCTTGTTCAGGCGCAGGATAATTTTGTTCACCGTGGCATGGGAGACGCCAAACCCCTCAGCCAGGTCAACTACCCGGGCTTCGCCCCGTTCAGCAATCAGGTCGGCGATAAGCTCTACATAGTCTTCTGCCGTTTCCATCTGATGGGCCTTACGGACATGCTCGAAAGCCTCCGACCGTCCGGAATTTTCAGGTTTGGGCTTGGCGCTGGCTGGTGCTTTCATGCCTGCATTCTGAAGTTTTCAGCTTCACTTGTCAAATTTGTTGCCTTGGCTACATTTTTGAGTATAATATAAACTATAAAGGAAATGTAAAATGACACCACACGCTATGGCCGCCGCCCTGACTGAAAAAAGCCTGCCCGAAGTTAATGGGACTATTCCCGTTTACAAAGGAGTCAGCGCCTGGCGCAAATTCATTTCTTTCCTCGGCCCCGGCTATCTGGTGGCAGTCGGTTATATGGACCCGGGCAACTGGGCAACAGCTCTGGCCGGTGGGGCCCAATTTGGTTACACCCTGCTTTCAGTGTGCCTGATATCCAATATCATGGCGATCCTGCTGCAATCACTCTGCGCTCGCCTCGGCGTTGCCACCGGACGTGACCTGGCGCAGGCCTGCCGTGACAGTTTCTCCAAACCAGTTTCTTTTGGGCTATGGGTTCTCGCTGAACTTGCCATCTGCGCCACCGATCTGGCGGAAGTTATCGGCACCGCCATTGGCCTATACCTCCTGTTTAATATTCCGTTGGAATGGGGTGTATTAATCACCGGGTTTGACGTCTTTCTGGTGCTGGCGCTGCAACGCCTCGGATTTCGCTGGGTCGAAGCTTTTATTATAACCCTGCTGGTCGTTATTTTTGGCTGTTTTGCCGTGCAGATGTTCATTGCGCAGCCTGATATCAGCGGTGTTGCCGCCGGCTTTATACCCTCGCCTTCCATAGTCACAAATCCAGAAATGCTGTATATCGCGCTTGGCATTATCGGCGCGACCGTCATGCCGCATAATCTGTATCTGCACTCGTCCATCGTACAGACTCGTGCTATCGCACCTGATAAGGACAGCAAAAAATCGGCTATCAAACTGGCAACTGTTGACTCAACAATTGCCCTGATGCTGGCGCTGATGGTGAATGCCTCGATTCTTATTCTGGCTGCTGCCGCCTTTCATGAGTCCGGCAATAGCCAAGTCGCCGACTTGACCGAGGCACACAGCCTGATATCACCTCTGGTTGGCGTTGCTATCGCCGCGCCGCTTTTTGCTATTGCTCTCCTCTGCTGCGGATTGAATTCGACCGTTACCGCTACATTGTCGGGTCAGATTGTCATGGAAGGCTTTATCAATATCCGTCTGGCGCCGTGGCTGCGCCGCCTGATTACGCGCGGTATCGCTATCGTCCCCGCCATGATTGTAACGGTCATGTACGGACAGGAAGGCACAACTAAGCTCCTGATATTGTCGCAAGTAATTTTGAGCCTCCAGCTGCCATTTGCAGTTGTCCCACTGGTTATGTTTACGCGTGATAAAGCCAAAATGGGTGATTTCCGCGCTCCTGTATGGCTGACCGCCATTTGCGCCATTATCGCAACCATCTTGATCGTGCTTAATACAAAAATGCTGTGGGATGTGGCTACCTCAATATAGGGGATGTTGATATCAGCCAGTCATGTGATAAAGTCGGGACATGCTTTCACCCGACTTTACCCTGACAACCACAGCGATGGTTGATGCCAATGGCCATGCTTCATGGTTTATCTTTAAGGACAGCGCATTGCTGGTGCGCGTGGATGGCGATCAGCATTTTCTCCCGTCATCCAGTCCAATTCTTACCGCGTCCCACCATGAATATTTATGTGTCGGAAATTATAAAAATATTCCTTGCCTGACTGTTGATGTAACCAGGGCAACCGACCTGACTCCACCGGACGGTTTAGCATTTATGCCACTGCGGGAATGCCACGGCCATCTGGATCACGCCCTGATGCGGATCGCCTGCCGGGCCTTACAATTACTGGAATGGAAAAAATCGAGTCTTTTTTGCGGGCGCTGCGGCACGGCAAATGATTTCCCGCCAGAGGAACATGTTGCCAAATGTCCGGCCTGCGAAGCTTTAGCCTATCCGCGCCTCTCGCCGGCTATGATGGTATTGATACGCCGTGAACGTCAAATACTCCTCGCCCGGTCACCGCATTTTCGCCCGGGTGTATACAGCGCCCTGGCCGGTTTTGTGGAACCCGGCGAAACAGTGGAAGAAACAATCCACCGCGAGATATTTGAAGAAGTCGGGGTAAAAGTTAGTAGTGTGATGTATTTCGGCAGTCAGTCCTGGCCTTTTCCACATTCCCTGATGCTGGCTTTTGTCGCCGACTATGAAAGTGGAGATATTGTCGTGGACGGGATAGAGATTGAAGACGCGCAATGGTTCGATATCGATGCCCTGCCGCTTCTGCCATTTCCGGCGAGTATTTCGCATCGCCTGATTACGGATGTCGTGGCGGCTATGCGCGCCGACGCCGCCCTCGACTCCTGATTTAAAACCCAAACAATACACACCATCTTTTAACCCAGCGATGGCGGCGAAAAAGACGCGTGCGCATTATTGCGTCCATGCCTCATAATAACCATAAAACAAGATGACGAAAGTGGTCAGGGAAGCGGGGAACGTATAGCGCAGACGAAAGTCAAACATAATGGCCTCTTTTCTCTTGTATGATGGTGATTAAATGTTCTATGTTTGTTCTTATAGAACACAAAGGGAACGAATGCAAGACCCCATTTCAAAAAATCTGTTACCACCATCGCCCTTATCAACCACAACACCTTACAAATGGCTGTTTATGGACCTGAACAGCTATTTTGCCAGTGTAGAACAACAGGAGAACCCCCGCCTGCGCGGGAAGCCCATCGCCGTGGTTCCCACCCCCACGGATTCCACCTGCGCCATCGCCGCATCCTACGAAGCCAAGAAATTTGGCATTCGTACCGGCACACGCATATATGACGCCAAGAAACTATGCCCTGACCTTATCTGTATTCCAGCCCATCACGACCTTTACGTCGCCTATCACCATAAGATCCTGGCTGAAGTTGTGCGCCACACCCCTATCAACAAAGTCTGGTCGATTGATGAACTGTCCAGCCGCCTGCCGCCTAATAAACAGAACCGCGAGGCTGCCATCGGCGTCGCCCGGCGGATCAAATCCGGTCTGGCTGAAAATGTCGGTGAATTTATCCGCTGCTCCATCGGTATCGCCCCGAATGGCTATCTGGCCAAGGTCGCTACCGACATGATGAAGCCGGATGGACTTGTGATTTTAGATGAAGAAAATTATCCAGCACGCTTATTCGACTTAAAATTAACTGACCTCACCTGCATAAATACCGGCATGGAAGCCCGGCTGCATAAAGCCGGTATTCGATCCACCCATCAGCTTTATCACCTCTCGCCGAAACAGGCACGTGCCGTCTGGGGCAGCGTGGAAGGCGAGCGTTTCTGGTACCGCCTGCATGGCTTCGACATACCCGACCAGCAAACCAAGCACAGCATGATTGGCCATTCGCGCATCCTGGACCCCGAACTGCGTGGGCCAGAATCCGCGCGTCTTGTCTGCCGCCGCCTGACCATCAAAGCCGCCAGCCGCCTGCGCCGCATGAATATGCATGCCACCCATTTTGACTTGAGCGTGCGAAGCGGCGGTCACGATGGCGAGCGTTTTTCGGCGGGCGTCACCATCTCCCCCTCACAGGATAATTTCACCTTCCTGCAGGCGATGGAACAATTATGGGCCGCCATGATGACTCAAATGAAACCGTGGAAAATCAAAAAGATATCGGTTACATTTCATGGCCTGTGTGAAACAGGCGACATCACGCCTGACCTGTTTGACCAATCCTCCGATTCCTTTCGCAAACTGCAAAACCGAAACGATGCTATCTCGGCCATGATGGACAAAATTAATGAAAAATACGGGGCCGAGTCCATACGCCTCGGCGTATCACCCCGCACTCAAGCTGGCTATGTCGGCACCAAGATTGCGTTCAACCGCATTCCCGATATGGCGGAGTTTCATGAGTAAATCTAAAACCGCCTTGTCAGTGACAGCGACCCGAAAAGCGTCGGATCATCTTGTCCTTCAAATTCACGGGTACGGTAAACCAGCGTATAGGCCAGCCGTGTTTCGCCATAGGTCACCGCCAAGCCCGCATTCGCGTCGGCCACGAGATGGTTTTTATCAACCGAGGCGCTGTCACGGAATGTATTTCCATCCAGGAAAATATCCCGCGCCACGGCGCGGGCATTGACCCCGGCAAATAAATACCAGTCCCAGTCCTTGCCCGACGGCGTATCGAAATAGCCTGTCCCCGGCATGGATGGCGGCAGGCGGGGCGGCGTATCCTGCAACTGCTTCTGATTTGGCCCGAATGTTACCGTACCACCTACCCCGGCATAGGTATTGATATTCCCCAGCGCGACGCTGACATTCGGCTCCGCCTGAAAACGGAACCCGCCGATATCAGCCGCCACGACCACCGGCCAGCGCCTGTCCCAGGATAAAATCAGCCCCGGTTCCGTATGCAACTGGTTATCCCAGCCTTGCGGTTTTGGTGACCCGGTGATGTTCCGGTGAACGAATTTCTGCGTGTGCTCCGCCATGGAAGGCGGCCCCACCACCCCCAGCGCCAAACCAAACTGATCGACATGAGTGGAATAGACATTAGTCAACCCAACGGACCCATACAGCCAGCCAGCCCAGGGACGGTCACCCGGTTGAGCAGCGGCGGTTTTAATATTCTCCGGAGTAAAAATTTTCTGACCAATCGTATAAGACACTCCGGTCGCCTGCCCGACTTCAAACCCTAGCCAAGAATCGGCCAGGCGCTTGACAAAACCTGGCGGACGTCTGCTGACATTAAAATAACTGGCCTGAACCCCGCTCGTATAAAACTGATCCGATCCCCCACCGACCAGATCATTCTCGTAAGACAGGCTGAAATAATTTTTATAGGGGTTGCGTTGAATGGTGGATATGCCAGTCTGCACCGGGTCCGCTGCCAAGGCATCTCCAACTGGCATGCTCACGGACAAAACAAGGCCAGCCAGCATAAGCTGGCCGGATTTTCGGAAATGTGAACTAACACTCATTTTCGACGCCATATCAACATAGTAACCCACAGCCATATATAAACATACGATTTTACAAAACAATTCCCCCGGCAATTGAAAATCAGTCAACAAAAACGAGGCCGAAACGGCCCCGCTTATAAAATAATCGCATCCAGGGATTAGACGCGATTGCTTTGGTTTTGTTGACGTGATTTGTCAGATTGATTTTGCTGACCTTGTTGGTTCTGCTTATCTTTCTGATTGGATTTGTTTGCGTCAAACTGTTCGTTTTGTTGATTTGGATTATTGTTAGCCATGATTTTTCTCCTTTCATGCTATGCCAGACCAACCAGAAATCGGCGATGAAGTTTCACCAATTATTTTGTTTATTCTGAAAGTTTTAATGGAACAATTTTTTACAAAGACATGACCATGAAAATTGGTATGGCAGCCATGCTCAAATCTCAATCTCGATATCGGCTTCAAACGTGTTTCTTTACCCAGGCCACATACGCGTTCATCCATTTCTGAATAAATTCTTTGCTGGCAACACCGATATTGCCCTCTGCATCGAATAAATCAGGCGATGCCTTCACAAAAGCTTCCGGCTGCCCCATGGTAGGCACATCCAGATGGGCCAGAATATTGCGTAAATGCTGTTGCGCCAGAGCCGTTCCCATCGCGCCGGGCGACACACCCATGATACCGGCGGCTTTCCCCGCCCAGCAGCTTTGACCATAGGGACGCGAGCCGTGATCAATCGCGTTCTTCAACACACCCGGAATTGAACGGTTATATTCCGGGGTTACAAATATAATTCCCTGACAAGAGGTGACTTCACTTTTCAATCGCAAGACCGACTCAGACTGGTGGGCATCGTCATCCTGATTATACAGCGGCAGATCACCAATCTGGATATGCTTGAATGTAAAATCGGACAGGGCCAGCCTGGTAATGGCCTCACCCATCTTGCGATTTAAAGATTCCTTGCGCAAGCTTCCAGCGATAATACCTATCTGATACTGGCTCATTTTCTGACTCCTGTTTTGCAGTTACGCCGCTCTCTCTAATTCTTGCCGTGGCCCGAAGAACTCGAAATGCACCTGCGATGCAGGAATACCCCATTTCAACAGATCGCGGTAAATATTGACCATGAAAGGCTGCGGCCCGCAAAAATAATAATCCGCGTCACGGCCCGGCAAAAACGATTCAATCAATTCTGCTGTAATCAGCCCGGTGCTGGCATTGCCGGTGCGGATTCCGGCCTCGCTGTAACGGTGATGCGCTTTCAGGTTGGTATATTTCTTTTCCAGCGCGTCAATGACGGGCTTAAAGGCCTGAACGCTTTCATTGAGGCAGGCGTGAATAAAAATAATATCGCGCCCAGGCATAGCCTCCAGCGCAGTCAGCAGAATGCTCATGATCGGCGTAATCCCAATTCCCGCCGCCAGCATGACTAGGGGCCGCGTATGTTTTTCGGTCACGTCAAGGAAGAACTCCCCGCAGGGCGGGGCAATTTCAATGATGCTTCCTGCTTCAATCTGGTCATGCAGCCAGTTAGAAACATATCCGGATGGCGTATTTGCTTCTGGCGGGACTTCGCGTTTCACGCTGATGCGAAAATGATCTTGTCCCGGCTTATCAGAGAGGCTGTAATTCCGCATGGTCGTTTGCCCGTCCGGTGTTGCGGCGCGCACCGTAATATATTGCCCCGGCTTGAACATAGGCAGCGGCGCCCCGTCAGCACTAACCAGGTAAAAGGAGGTAATATTGCTGCTTTCTTTTTCCTTGCGGCTGATCCTGAAATTTTTAAACCCTTCCCAGCCTCCCGGTTTTTTGGCATTTTCTTCATAAATCTGTTTTTCTCGGCCAATCATGATATCTGCAAGAAAGCCATAGGCTTCCGCCCATGCATGGATAACCTCATCAGTGGCGCTATCCCCCAGGACTTCCTTGATGGAGGCCAGAAGGTTTTCGCCAACGATGGGATAATGCTCCGGCTTGATCATCAGCGACGCATGTTTCTGTGCGATAAGCTCCACCGCGCCGCCCAGCACTTCCAGATTATCGATATTAGCGGCATAGGCCGCGATAGCGCCCGCCAAAGCGCGTTGCTGCTTGCCGGCAGTCTGGTTTGCCGGGTTAAAAAATGGCGCAACTTCGGGATTATGTTTGAACATGCGCTTATAAAAATGCCTGGTCAGCGTTTCCCCATGTTCTTGCAGGACCGGGGCGGTCGATTTTACGATCTGGATGGTCTGGTCACTGAGCATGGCGAAACTCCTTAAGCGCGAAATAATATCGCTCTTTATCTGATGCTATTTACCCAAACGTCAATGCCCATGACGATTGCAGATCTCCTATTTGTCAAAAAATGTTAAATATTCTTGTCCTCCAAAGGGATACTCGCTCTTCTCAACAGTGAAACCAGCATTGATGGAAAAACACCAAGGGGCAGGATTTACCGGCACTTGAATAGAACAATTATCAAGCGGAATAATCGCAACAAGCTGATTATTCCTGATAAAAAATAAGTCATTGTGGGATGTTAGCTCACAGCGGTTTGCCGATATTAGGCCGCTATATTGATGCCCCAAAATCCTGCTTAAGCTATTTTCTTGACTATCAATAATGTAGGCCTCTCCGGAGGTTATATAGCAAACCTTATCCCATTGAACAGCCAAGAGATCCTGAAAGTACACTTCCTTTTTACCAGAACGAATGGCTTCTTCCAGGTTACTATTTACTATGTCTGCGTACTGAAACAATGCGTCGTTCTCGAACGAATTGACTATAGAATCAAAAAATGTGCCGTTTTTAGAAACGTTGACTACAAAAAAAGAGATATAGAACATAGAAATAAAATGAAGACGCCACTTAGCTTTAATTTATATTTCCCCAACCTATTCTCCATTTCTCCAACAGTATTTATTCAAACATCAACGCTCAATGGCAATACGGCACCCAAGCGTTCTTGGGAATCGCCGATCGTACCCCCCTCAGAAGCAAATCCTGTTACCACAAATGTTTCCTAGCAAAAGCATGGCCCGAGCCGTGTTTGAGATATGCTTCAAACAGTTCAGCCCGCTCTCGCGTTTCAAAAGCAATATAAGTCTGAAGTTTCCAGGGCATAAATTTTGATGTGTGCGGAGAATGGCCGTCATTATGTTCGGCCAGCCAGCCGCTTTTTAAGGTCAGAAGTTAAACCAATATAACGCTGCGTAGGCTCTAATTCACTAACCAATAGATAAACGTAATGCACCGCTCAGTCCTGCTCTGCCAAGGCTACGCAGGACACTCCCGCTTCTCAAAATCTTCTAGGGGGCTTAGCCCTGCGAAGCTTTAGCGAAGCAGGGTGGTGCCGGCAGAGAGGATTGAACTCCCGACCTTCGGTTTACAAAACCGCTGCACTACCGCTGTGCTATGCCGGCATTAGGGGATTTTAACGCAGAATCGTTAAAAACAGGGGCATAATACCCAAATTTTTCTGTTTGAAAAGCCTTTACTTAACATTTGATGTACTGGCATTTTTTTCCAATATTTGTTAATGATTTTCGGGTAAATATATAAACTAGCCCCGCAAGGGTCTTTTCATAATATTGGCGGTTTTTCGTGGCAGATAATAACAATTCAGACGACAGGGCAATCGGTTGGACAATAATCGGGGTTGTCGTTGTTCTGCTGGCCCTGCTCTTTTGGTATTTTCAGGGTGATAATGTTGCCCATGTCATACGTTATATCCGTATCTGGGAAATGCGCATAGCAAGTTTATTTGTCGGTGGCGACTACGTCGTGATGGATGGAGATGTCCGCCTTGGTACGCTCGATCAGTTAATCAATCGTGGCGAAACCATGAGTCGTTCTGACCTGAATGCCCCGCTATCAGGCATTGGCCGCACCTATCTGGGCGTACTCGCTATCGGTGCCATGACTCCTTGGCGTTATATTATCAGCGCCATCCTGCTGTATTTTGCCTTCTGGTCACTTTACTTCGGCCCCAAAGCGCGTTACCGCAGCAAGCTTGACCTGAACCACCTGATAAAACGCCAATCCAGAAATTTTCAGGCACTGGCCCCCTTTGTGACATTCAATCCTTCCAATCAACCGCCGCGCCCGCCAGGCGCCCCGGTGCCAGCGGAACTCCCCGCCTTTGCCGAAGCTCTCAGCCCGGAAGAATGGGTTGCCTATTTTGACGTGCCGGTGCCGGATGGAAAACTGGACATGGACGCGGCATCCCGCGCGATGTCACAGCAGCTCGGCCCCCCATGGCGCGGCCCGCTTCACATGGAACCCTACCGTCAGGTATTGATGGCCGCTTTCTGTCTTAAATCCGTGCGCAAGCGGTCGGAGGCAGATGCAATGCTTGGTGCATTGGCGAAATGCTGGTCTCACGACGGCGGTATGAAAATGGACGGGCGTCTTTTAAAGGAAGCGCGCCGCATTTTGCGCAACCGCGATATTTCCGGCAAGCTCTTGACGAAATGCAATCAGCACGCCTACGAGAACACTGTTCTGCTGCGCGCCTTGAACACGGCGCGCGAGGAAGGTGGCGTTATGGCCCCGGCGCAATTTGTCTGGCTGCGCGGTTTTGACCGCACCCTGTGGTATCCCCTTAATAATCTGGGACGGCAGGCATATCATATGGAAGCCATTGGCGCCATTGGCCATTATAAAGCTGAAAAGATGGCGGCGCGCCCTATCCCGCGCCCCAAAGTAGAAAACGCGGTAAAATCACTGGCCGAATACCTGGCGTCAAGCAATGCCCGTCCTATTCCGCCGCTCGACTACAGCAAGTCCAAAAAACGCGCCATTAAAAAAGCACGAGGGTAATCATGGCTGACAAGTTCATTTCAACTGCAAAAGTGATTGATGGTATTCTGGTACTGTCCCTGCCAGACGCCATTAATCCTGTCGTATGGCAGATGGAATTGGGGCAAAGCAAATCATCGGCGCTCGAAGTCCGCCCACAGGCAGATTCAACGTTCATGCTGACATTGAAAACGCCGCGGCAGGATGTGCTGGACATTGCTGTTTATGCTGAACGCAGCCTCGCCATCAAGGCGCTCTTAACCGTGTCGCAGGCGCTGGAAAAAGCGCAGGGGCAGATGCGGCAGGATACAGGCGCGCGTTATGGCCTGCCTGTCCCGTCCTATACTGAAAAATCCAGCCATTCCCCACTCAGCCTCCTTAAAACGATTTTTAAAATCCTTTTCGGCGCGATCGGGGTTGTTCTGGCTCTGTTTATACTGACTTTCCTGATAGGAAACCTACTGGGACGGCCATCCTCGACAACGACGGCTGAACGAGCCTCAATGTCATCGCAACAGAACGTCCCGGTTTCCGCTGACGACTTTCTGGAAGGACGGTAGACGCGATGGCACTCGATAAACGGTACGAAGTATCCCATAAATCGCTCCTGCGGGATTCGCGCCCGATTATGAGCCGCATTGCCGAATGGTTGCGGTACCCGGATCACTCCTTTGCCATTCTCATCCTGATGGCGGTTTCCTTTCATTTTGCGCCTGCATTGCTGATATGGGCAGATGCGGTGCTGGTAGCTGGGTTTCTGTTTGTATGGTGGCTGAAAACTCAGGACCATGGGCTCGTCTTCCGTATGCCGCTCGGCGTTAAGCTTAAGGATAAGAAGAACCGGGGGAAGCCAGGCGAAGGGATTCTCTATCTTGGCAACACCGACCCCAACCGCGATGAAGTGTGGTTCAGTAATTCTGATTGCCGGACGCACCTGCTTTATCTGGGGACAACAGGTTCCGGTAAAACCGAAGGTCTGAAGGCTATGGCGGCTAACGCCCTCGCCTGGAGTTCTGGCTTTGTGTATATCGACGGTAAAGCCGATACAGATTTATGGTCGGCGCTCTCCTCTCTGGTCCGCCGCTTTGGGCGTGACGACGACCTGCTGGTCCTCAACTACATGACTGGCAACTCGGACAAAAAAGCGCCGTCTAACACGATGAACCCGTTCAGTTCGGGGTCCGCTTCATACTTAACCAACATGCTCGTCTCGCTGATGCCTGATGCTGAAGGCGATAACGCGATGTGGAAAGAACGCGCGGTATCACTTATCAGTTCCCTGTTGCCTGTCATGACATGGAAGCGTGACTTCCAGGACATCCCGATGAGTGTGGGCACCATCCGTCACAACCTGAATCTCAGCAGTATTATCAAACTCTCAAAGGATGAAGCTATTCCTGAACATCTGCGCAATGGTCTGCGCGGCTATCTGGAAACGCTCCCTGGCTATAACGCTGCCGCGTTTGATGATGAAGGCCGCGATAAGCCTGCAGGCCCCGATCAACCGATGATTGACACCACAACGGCCAAAACCCAGCACGGCTATCTGTCGATGCAGTTTACCCGTTCGCTTCAATCTCTCGCCGATGACTATGGCTATATCTTTGACAGCCAGGCCGCGGACGTTGATATGCTTGACGTCGTTCTGAACCGCCGTATTCTGGTCGTGCTGATCCCGGCGCTTGAAAAATCCGCCGACGAAGCTGCCAACCTCGGTAAAATCGTTGCCGCGACATTAAAAGGCATGATGGGTCAATCTCTGGGTTCCACTGTCGAAGGTGACAGCGCCACGGTAATTGAAAACAAGCCGACTAACTCGGCCACGCCGTTCATGACCATCTTTGACGAGGTGGGTTACTATGCCGCGCAGGGCATGGCCGTTATGGCCGCGCAGGCGCGTTCGCTTGGCTTCTCAATGATCTTCTCGGCACAGGACTTGCCTGCCCTCGAAAAACGCGTGAAAGAAGAAGCCCGCTCGATTGCTGCTAACTGTAACGTGAAAATCTTCGGTAAGCTTGAGGACCCGACTCAGACAAAAGAATTCTTTGAAAAAACCGTCGGCTCCTCCTTCGTGACCGAGGTGTCTGGCTTTACCACCGAAGCCGGCAGCATGACCCACGGGTATTCCGACAACTTCCAGGCCAGTGTGCAATCGCGTGGTCGCGCCAATTATGACGGTGTGCGCAGCTTCGGGCCTGGCCAGGCTGTCGTGGCCTTTGGTGACAGCGTTGTGGATATACGCTTCTTCTATACCAATGCTCCGCACGCCAAGGCCATGCGCGTTACACGCTACATTTCTCTTCCGCCGCCTGATGAAACGCATGCCAAACACATAAAATCTATTACGGCGCTGCGTGACCTGATGGTTAAAAAAGACTGGACCGCCGCCAAAGCCGATGTCAGCATCCCGACGTCCAATGAGATTGCAGCGCTGGCCGATGCGGTGAAACTTGTCCGTGAATCGAAGTCAGCGCCTTTGGATATTGGCATATTTGGCTTAACCGGGGTTTACTCTATTTCGCATCCGATTGATATGAATGAACCGGATGTAACCGAACCAGCGTCGGCAGCGTCATCTGCCGAAACCACCACGACTGGCGGCGCGACTGCTGCAGGAGGACCAATGGGATTTTTTGCGAAAAAACCTGGATCGCCGGAAGCAGAAACATCCGCTCCGCCCGCTGCGGAAGAAGATGTATCTCCAATCTCGTACCATGCCTTGCTCAAGCAATCCGACCAGGAAGGCCGCGACGTTAATCTGGACGATGAATCGCGCAATATTCTGGAAGACGCCGCCCGCAAAGCGCGGGAATCTATTTTCCGTTCGGATGACGGTAAAAAGGATGAATGATGGTAAGACAGGTCGCTAATTCTCAACGAGGCAGCGCCCTTCTCTACGTCTTTATCGGCGTCGTCCTTTTCGGATCGCTGATGTTCATGTATTCCCGCTCAGCCCAGGATTCCTCTGGCAAACTGACAAAGCATCAGGCATCCATAGACGCCGCAGAAGTCATCAACTACGCTCAGGCAGTTAACCGTGTGGTGCAGCGTCTATTGATGAACGGTTGCTCTGAAACACAGATAAGCTTCGAGAACAATTTTGAATCCGGATACACCAACGCATCGGCCCCTGTTGATTTAAGCTGCCATGTTTTCTCGCCGAAAGGGGTGCAATACAAATACCCGCCAACTGGCGCGGAAAGCAACTATACTGCGGGGGCGCAGCCCGGATATCATAACTATGCCTTTAACGGAAATATGATTATCGATGACATTGGGACAAACGCGCCGGAATTGATCATGTGGTCGATGACGAATAAGGAAGTCTGTGATGAAATTAACGCCATGATAGAAAAAACCACTGCAGATGATACCTTTGGCGACGGCATCATCGGCGGAGAATTTACGGGTTCTTTTGGAACGGCCGGCCCGGGAACGATCGGCGACGAATCATATCCTGCCGCGATACCGCAGGGTTGTTTCAACCGCCCAACCTACGCCGGTCAATATATTTTCTATTCTGTTCTGATTTCCCGCTGACTCTACATCCGCGCCGGAATATTAACCCCGATCAAATCCAGAAGAAGCATCAGCTGCGCCAGCACCATCGCGGAAATATCCAGCCAGTTCTGACGCTTAACCGCATCGGGTTCTGACATGATATGCGTATTGCCATAGAAAGAACTGAATGCCTGCGCCAGTTTATAGGCATGATCGCATAAAACATGCGGAGTATAATTACGCGCGGCAGTTTCAATCACTTCCGGCAATTCAGTCAGAATGAGTCCCAGGGCACGGTCGCTATCGGTTGGCAAAACGGACGCAGCCCCGGAAACGTATCCAGCTTTTTCCAGCAATGACTTGATCCGCACAGCCTGGTATAGCAGATAGGGTCCGGTTTTCCCTTCAAAACTGGTCATCCGGTCCAAATCAAACACATAATCGGCGACACGGTTATTCTGCAGATCGGCAAATTTGATAGCTGCCACCGCAACTTTCATCGCGATGTCTTCACGCTCGTCGGCGGGCATCCCCTCCCCGACATGCGCTTCGTCCAGACGCTGCCGCGCCTTGGTTCGTCCCATATCAATTAGGTCTTCCAGGCGCAACACGCCGCCATCGCGGGTTTTAAATGGTTTGCCATCTGTCCCGTTCATGGTGCCAAACCCGGCATGGGTCAGTTCGACCGCTTCCGGGACAATACCAGTCAATTTCCCGGCGCGGAACACCTGTTCAAAATGCAAATTTTGACGCTGGTCAACAATGTAAACCATTTTGGCCGGGTTATATTCCTTCATCCGGTCAACCAGCGTCGCCAGATCAGTGGTACCATACATCACCGCTCCATCGCGCTTATACAGGATAAGCGGCGGGTATTCCTTGGTGTCGGCATTTGATTTAACCGGGACAACCATCGCCCCGTCATCCATCACGGCATAGCCTTTGGCCTGCAAATCGACGACCATCGGTGCAATCAGGTCATGAACGGAAGATTCACCTTTCCAGATGTCGAAGAAAACATTCAGCGCCGCAAAATTCGCCTTCATGGAATCGACGGATACATTCAACATATGCTGCCACAGCGCGTAATAGCCAGGACGTTTATTCTGCAACTCCACCGTGGCCTGATGCGATAACGCCATACGGGCGGGGTCAGCTTTGGAATCGCCAGATGCCTTCGGATAAATCTCCGCCAGATCGTCCATGGATACCGGTGACTCCGCCGGATACGGCCCAGTATAATTCGCGTCAAAATATACCCAGTCAGGATGGCGCAACTGAATTTCGGATATCACCATGCCCATCATGGTGCCCCAATCGCCCATATGGATATCACCGATTGTGTTATACCCGGCAAATTTCAGAATGCGGCGTACCGAATCCCCGATGATGGACGCCCGTAAATGCCCCACATGCATGGCTTTCGCCACGTTCGGCCCACCATAATCAAGAACAACCGTATCACTGGCGAAGGGGGCCGCACCACAACGTGGATCAGATTTGATACCGCTTAAATATTCACCCAGATAGGCATCGGTCAGTGTCAGATTGATAAAGCCCGGCCCGGCGATTTCGCTTTTAGAAAATGCCGCGTTATCCTTAATGCGCGCAATAATGGCTTCGGCAACAACCCTCGGGTTTTTCTTGGCCGCTTTCGCCGCCGCTAAAGCTCCATTGCACTGGAACTGCGCCAGATCGGGACGGTCGGATACTGTCACCCGGCCAAATCCTGCCTCCAGTCCTTCAGCCTGAAATGCATCAGCCAGAATACCGCTTAACTGCTGTAATAATGACGCCATTATTAACTCCTATGCGTCAATATTCGTAGCTTTCAACGCGTTCTGCTGGATAAATTCACGGCGGGGTTCCACGATATCCCCCATCAGGGTTGAGAATATATCGTTAGATTCAGCCGCGTCGCTAATCGTGACCTGAAGCAATGAACGTACTTCCGGGTCCAGCGTGGTTTCCCACAATTGCTCGGGGTTCATTTCACCCAGACCTTTGTACCGCTGAATTTGCAGGCCTTTCTTCGCGTATTCCAGCACCGAGGTATAGAAATTCAGGGGGCCAGTCACAGTGCCGGCTTCCTTGCCTTTGGCTTGTAACTGCCCTGCGCCACCAAAGTTTTCCTGTACCCACGGCATCAGGCTCTGGACGCGCAATGCATCCGGCGAGCGGATAGAATCCGATGTAATGCGAATAACTTCGGTCACACCCCGCATGGTGCGCATCAGCTGATAGCCTTCACCTTCTTCAAAGGTGACTTTCCAGCCTTTTTCGTTTTTGGTGGCCAGTTCATTTAAACGGTCAGCCAGCGCCGCAGCGATCTTCTGCCCTTTCGCCACATCCTGCAGGGCATCGGCATCATACACACCAACGGCTGAAGCCTGTTCAACCAGATAGGCATTCCCCACACGAATATTCAGGGCATTAAGTGATGATTTCAGGTTCCGCGCCTTTTGCGCCAGATCAAGAAAATCATGGCCGGTACGGGTAGCACCACTATGGTCAATAAAGACCATTTCATTAGCCGCTTCCTGCAGCAGGTAATTATCAAGGGCATCATCATTCTTTAGATAAAGTTCCGCCGCATTGCCACGCTTCACTTTATAGAGTGGTGGTTGCGCGATATAGAGATACCCGCGTGAGATGACATCCGGCATATAGCGGTAGAAGAAGGTGAGAAGCAATGTACGGATATGCGACCCGTCCACGTCGGCATCAGTCATGATGATGATTTTGTGGTAACGGATTTTATCGACATTCAGTTCATCATGAATCCCGGTACCTAAGGCAGTAATCAGCGTCCCAAGTTCCTGTGACCCCAGAATTTTATCCAGGCGGGCACGTTCCACGTTCAGGATTTTTCCGCGTAAGGGCAGAATAGCCTGATTACGGCGGTTACGCCCCTGCTTCGCCGAACCACCTGCCGAGTCACCCTCGACGATGAAAATTTCGGATTGCGCTGGGTCACGTTCCTGACAATCGGCCAGTTTGCCGGGCAGGTTGGAAATATCCATGACACCTTTGCGGCGCGAAAGTTCGCGCGCTTTGCGGGCGGCTTCACGGGCCGATGCCGCATCCACGATTTTGGAAACAATCTTTTTTGCTTCCTGCGGATGTTCTTCAAGCCATGTACCAACATTCTCCATGATGGCCTGCTCAACGACAGGCCGAACCTCGGACGAGACCAGTTTATCTTTCGTCTGGGACGAGAATTTCGGGTCAGGTACCTTCACCGACAGAACACAGGTCAGGCCTTCGCGCATATCTTCCCCTGTCAGGGTCAGATCTTTTGCCTTTTTGGTAAAGCCGTTATCTTCGGCATATTTGGTCAATAGGCGCGTAATGGCTCCGCGGAAACCCGCCAGGTGAGTACCACCATCACGCTGCGGAATATTGTTCGTAAAACACAGCATGGTTTCATGGTAACTATCGGTCCATTCCATCGCGACTTCGACGGTAATGCCGTTCTGCATGTAACTGATGGAAATCGCCGGGGCGAATACAGCAGTCTTGTTGCGGTCAAGATACTGAACAAAGCTGGCAATCCCGCCATCGAAATGGAACCGGACTTCTTGCGGCTCGTCACCGCGATCATCACGCAGCAGGATATTGACGCCGGAATTGAGGAACGCCAATTCACGCAGACGATCCTGAAGTGTGCCAAAATCAAATTCGGTTTTGGTAAATGTTGCCGGTGACGGCAGGAAAGTTACTTCCGTTCCATTGCGGCCGGTATACGGCTTCACCGATTTCAACGGCGCTTCGGCCTCGCCATTGCGGAAGCGCATCGCCCACTCGTATCCATCACGCCAGATACGCAGATCAAGATGGTCGGACAGCGCGTTAACCACCGACACGCCCACACCGTGCAGACCGCCGGATACCTTATAGGAATTCTGGTCGAATTTACCGCCGGCATGCAGCTGGGTCATAATGACTTCCGCTGCTGATACGCCTTCCTCCGGGTGAATACCGACCGGGATCCCACGGCCATTATCACGTACCGTCACAGACCCGTCGCGGTTGACGGAGATAAATATTTCATCGCAATGGCCAGCCAGAGATTCATCAATCGCGTTATCGACAACCTCATAAACCATATGGTGCAGACCACTGCCATCATCGGTATCACCGATATACATGCCTGGGCGTTTGCGCACGGCATCAAGCCCTCGTAATACCTTAATGGAATCGGCATCATAAGCCTGTTGATTGGCAGGTTGCGCGGCAGCGGCTTCAGACATAGTTTTTACCTTGGCTTTGGAGGGGCAAACCCCTGATTTTCTGTGGTTTTTTACGGATGAATTGTTATAGCAGACTGCCCTGAAAAGGCCAGTAAAAAAGGTGGTTTTTCAGGCAGTTTTTTTAAGAAAATCTGGTTGTTGCAGGTCCAAAAAAGACCCTTGATTTTCAAGGCTTTCAAAGAGGATTTTATCGGTGCCGGTCATCCAGACCTGTCCCCCAATATGGGATAAATGACGGAATAATGCCGCCCGGCGATTAACATCCAGATGAGCCGCCACTTCATCGAGAAGGAGTATCGGCGGCGCGCCCCGTTCGGTTCGTATTAAATCGGCATGGGCCAGAATAATGCCTATCAATAACGCTTTCTGCTCGCCGGTTGAACACTGCCCGGCAGGCATGTTTTTTGCTGCATACGTCACCAGAAAATCTGTGCGATGCGGACCGCTCGACGCGCCGCCATAAACAGAATCTTCATTACGTGACTGCCTTAACTGCGCACGGAAATTTTCCTCAATCGTCAGGGCTTTTATATAACCGATATCACGCTCAAGCGTCCCTGAAAGCGCCAGTTCAGCAACCGGAAAATCTTCGCCACCGCGCTGGCGACATACGGCCTGCAACCGCGCGATAAAATCGGCGCGGGCCGCCGCGACAGCCACGCCGCTTTCGGCCATTTGCTGTTCCAGACTATCCAGCCAGACTGGTTCCGCCGCTCCATCCCGAAGCAGTCGCGACCGCTGGGATAAGGCATTTTCATACCGTGTAATACGCCCTGCATGCCCCGCATCGAAGGTAAAAACCAGCCGGTCAAGAAAACGGCGGCGCGTGGACGCCGCATCGATAAACAGGCGATCCATCTGTGGCGTCAGCCATAAACAGGACAGATATTCGGATAAAATCGTCTGGCTTTTGGCCACCTCGCCCTGGATATGCACTAGACGCCGGTCTTTTTGCGGGTCGCGTCCCGTACCGATTTTTATCTCGCCATATTGCGTATTCACCGAAGCTGAAATCGCCCACGGATCACTCTGACACCGGTTTTGCAATTCACCAAAATCGGCACTGCGCAATCCCTTGCCCGGCGACAGCAACGACACGGCTTCCAGAAAATTTGTCTTACCGGCCCCATTGGGCCCAATCAGTACGACAAAGGAAGAGGCCAGTCCGCTGAGACAGGCCTCATCATAAGAACGGAAATTCCGCAAACGCAGGGTGGAAACAGATGTCATCACACCCGCAGCGGCATCAGCACGTAAAGTGAGCTTGGGTCGCTGGTATCCTGAATGATCGTGGGCGATGACGGATCGGACAACGACATGCGGCACCCTTCACCATCAACCTGTGAGGTAATATCAAGCAGGTAACGCGCGTTAAAGCCGATTTCAAGGGCCGCAGCTTCGGACTGAACCTCCAGCTCTTCCTTGGCGCTCCCGGCTTCAGGTGAATTGGCCGACAAGGTCATCGTCTTGCCATTCAGGGTAATTTTCACCGCGCGTGATTTTCCATCGGAAATAGTGGAAACGCGGTCAATCGCGCTCGAAAACGCACGTGGGTCAACCTCAACAAACTTGTCGTTACCCGATGGGATGACACGCTGATAATCCGGGAATGTCCCATCAATCAGTTTCGATGTCAGGAAGATATGATCAAAGGCAAAGGTGACCTTGTTTTCCGACAGGCTGATTTTGATGTCATCCGCGGCTTCTTCCAGTAATTTGCGCAGTTCCAGCACTGTCTTGCGCGGAATGATAACGCCCGGCATACCGGCGGCGCCTTCCGGCAACGGCATTTCAAAACGCGCCAGGCGATGGCCGTCGGTCGACACGGCGCGCAGCACGGCGACGCCCTCATTTTCGGCGGCATGCACATAGATACCGTTCAGGTAATAACGTGTCTCCTCCGTCGACATAGCGAATTTGGTGCGGTCGATCAGCGCGCGCAAATCGGCGGCGCGGGTCGAGAAGGACGTCGGGAACTCACCACCGCCAAATTGCGGAAAGTCCGCGACAGGCAGGCAGCTCAGGCGGAAGTCGGAACGACCGGCCTTAATGGTGATGAAGTTACCAGACGGGTCGAGTTCGATCTGAACTTTCGCCGCATCCGGCAGCTTGCGGATAATGTCATGAAGCGTCACGGCAGGCGTTGTGGTCGCGCCTTCTTTGGCAACGTCAGCGGCAATCGCCTCAGTCATCTCGATGTCCATGTCAGTGGTGGCCAGCGACAGCATGCCGTCTTCGGCTTTCAACAGCACATTCGACAAAACGGGGATGGTGCTGCGGCGTTCGACGACGCTTTGTACGTGAGCCAGGGCGCGGAGCAATGCGGCACGATCAATACTAAACTTCATTGAAGATTCCCTCTTCTAAAAACCTGATTCTGTTTGTGATAAGGAAATATACCACAGCCCGCCCCAACGCCAAGCGATTGCTGTTATTTTCTTGAGTTTCCCACAAGGGATCAAGGTAGTTGCACATTATATTTGACAGACATCTTTCATTTATCATAATAAATGGACGCGAGAGGTTAATTATGCTGACAAAACTGGCCAATATCCGCTTTCTTTGCTTTGACATTGATGGTGTCTATTACGATCATAACAGCGTCCCGAATTTATCCTTCAAATTACCCGAAATTAGAGCCCAGACTGCTTGCAATATCCTTGGCACTCTCATCTCTTATGATGAGGCCTATAAAATAGCTGCGGAAGGGTACACGCATAATGGCGACTCTGTGACGGCCTTGGGGAACTGGGTTGAAAAGCAGGGCATGGATGCAGATGCGTTTAAGGACAGTTTCTTTTGCCAGTTTCATAGAGCCGCCCGCCTGATATTATTGGAAGCCGCGCCACATGTATTCGCTCATAAACCTGATATGGCTGAATCATTTCGACAACTCAATGGGGCCGTGAGTCATGGCGTAGCAACTCATGGACATGTTGAAGAATGGGCAGCCCCTATTCTCCATGGCTCGGGTGTAATCAATCACTTTGAACGTCATGCTATGTTTGGCCTTAATCAGGCCGGCTATAATCTGAAACATGTTAATGCGATCATGGTTCAGCAATGCATTGCTGCTATGAATGGTACTATGGAACAAAGCGCATTTATCGAAGATACCCCACGTAATCTTGCTTGCGCCAAAGAAGAAGAACCATCTCTTACCACAATCCTGATTCACCATGGCCGCCCACTGGAGCAACAGCCCCACCATATCGATTTTCAATTTGCAACAGTGATTGAATTAAACAGGGCCATGCTTGTCGCAAGGCAGGATGGCCGTAAACTGATTTTCGCATAAACTAAAACCCCGCCATGGGCGGGGTTTTAAATTTCACAAAGATATTAGTTTAGCCCGTCAGTGTCCGGCGCAAGACTTCGACATCCTGCGCGAATGAAGCATCTTCTCCAATCAGTTCTTCGACCTTCTTCACGGCGTGCATAACGGTGGTGTGATCGCGGCCACCGAATTTACGGCCAATTTCTGGCAATGACCGCGCGGTCAGTTGTTTCGCCAGATACATGGCGACCTGACGTGGACGGGCCACGGTACGGGCACGGCGGGCCGAATGCATATCAGCCAGACGGACATTATAATGCTCGGCCACCTGACGCTGGATCTCATCGATCGTGATCCTGCGGTCGCTGGCGCGCAGCAGATCCTGCAGAACTTCCTGTGTCGACTCGAGGGTAATATCCGCTTTGGTCACATCGGCATGGGCGACGATACGGTTCAGCGACCCTTCCAGTTCACGAATATTCGACGTGATTTTCAGCGCCAGGAATTCCAGCACATTCTCCGGAACTGCCGCATTCAACTGCGTACAGCGGGATTTCAGAATGCCCAGGCGCAGGTCATAGGTACTCGGGTGAATATCCGCCACCAGGCCCCAGGACATACGGCTGCGCAGACGCTCGTCAATCCCCTGCAATTCGCTTGGCGCACGGTCGGCTGAAATAATAATCTGCTTGTTCTGGTCAACCAGCGCATTGAACGTATGGAAGAACTCTTCCTGGGTGGAATCCTTACCGGCGATAAACTGGATATCATCAATCATCAGGACATCGACCGAACGGAAGATTTCCTTAAAGGTCATGGTGTCCTGCGCGCGGATGGCCCGTACAAACTGGTACATGAATTTTTCAGCCGACAGATACATCACGGTTTTTTCCGGACGCTTGGTTTTCATTTCCCAGGCGATGGCATGCATCAGGTGGGTTTTGCCCAGACCAACGCCACCATAAATAAACAGCGGGTTGAATGGCACATTGCATTCCACGACACGGCTGGCGGCGGCATGAGCCAGTGCGTTAGACTTACCGACAACGAAGGTGTCAAATTTAAAACGCGGGTCGAGCGGCGAGGATAAATCAAGTTTTTCAGCCAGTTCATTCACATTGGCTTTAACCGGAGACAATGCGGCCGCTGTCACTTCTTCGGTTACATGACCGTGAACAACAACAATTTCAATGCGCTTGATGTCGGCATTCAGCGCGGCGCACATTTCCTGAATACGTCCAACATAATGCGAGGCAATCCAGTCTTTCATAAAACGCGTAGGAACGGAAACTTCAAGAGTGCCATGATAAGCCGCCTGCAATGCCATCGGCTTTAACCAGCTACGGAAAACGGCTTCGCCGAATTCTTCACGCATCTGATTATATACCTTATCCCACAGGCTGATAATTTCGGGCGTCGGATCAAATGTTTCTGGCGCCAGAACCTGACCGTATAGCGACACGACAGCAGCTGTTTTTCCCCCGGACTCAGACATCGATATAGTCTCCACTTATTTTACTTTTTGCATTTTCAAAAAACAGCCTGGCATTTAAACGCAACCCGGCTGTAACCATCAGAAAAAGTTCTTCTACCTTTTCTGACACCCTCTATTGCTTACGCATAAAATACGGTTCGTTGACCGTGATGGTAGGAAAAAACTTCCTGCCCCGTTTTCTGTACCGCTTTCGGTTACCCCGTACGGTATCATTTTTGTAAATTAAAAAATAAAAAACCCCCGCCGCTTGTCCCTTGGCACAAACGATGTTGACATTTTAAAATTAGATAAGAGTACAGATTAAGGGGCAGTCGTCCCTTAACGAAGAAAAATTACTTGGTCTTTGCTGCTTTTACACGAGCCGACAGGCGTGAAATTTTACGCGCCGCAGTGTTTTTATGAATAAGCCCTTTAGCGATACCTTTTTGAAGTTCAGGCTGGCAAGCTTTAAAAGCGGCTTCCGCTCCCGCAGCATCACCCGCAGCCAAGGCCAGTTCAACCTTTTTCACGTATGTACGCATACGGTTACGGTTGGCGCTGTTAATTTTCGCCTTTTTTACGTTTTGTTTGGCGCGTTTTTTTGCCGAAACGTGATTAGCCATGCTTCAAACTTTCTTGCAGTCGTTAATATTTCAAAATGTTCGCTAACAGGCTGTTTTTTTAGTCCGACTTATCCCCAACTGTCAAGCAAAGACTCTCAAAAAAAGTGAAAATTTTTTGCTTGCAATCAATCCGGTTTTGGGACAAGCGCAAACGTGACTCTGACGCCCCCCTCAACTTTCCCTGATTTCACAATGAGTTGCTCGCCATTCCGCGTGAAAACCCCCGGTTTTCCTTGATTCCAGCCCAATTGCGTCAGGACTTGCTGATAGAAAGTAACAGCTGAATTTTCATCAGTTTGGGGGCCGATAATCGCTGTTTCAACAATGCGTCCGGCCTCTTTGTCAAACATGACTTGCTGGCCCGCCTCTTCGCGCATCCCCTCCATGATGGGAATATCGGGCAAAACTGACAGATAGGCCTGCCCGTTTTCAGCTGCTATCGATCCCCCTGCAGAGAGGAGAATAAAGGCCGTTATGAGTGAAAAGATACGTTTCATGAGGGTATTCTAGCCCTGTTTGACCGGACAATAAAAGGTCGAACGCCCGCCTTGCACAATTTTTTTGATACCGCCGGTCTTACGGACATCACAGGTACAGCCGGGACATTTTTCTCCTTTCCTGTCATATACGGCGAACCTCTCCTGAAAACCGCCTACTTCACCGCCGACCTGACGGTAATTACGCAGGGTGCTGCCACTATGCGCGATCGCATCGCTAAGGACAAATTTTATCTCTTTCACCAGGCTTCGGGCCTGCGAAGATGTTATATCCCCCGCGGGCGTTACCGGGTTTATGCGCGCGCGGAATAACGCTTCGCTGGCATAGATATTTCCAACCCCCACCACGATCTTCTGATCCATGATGGCCTGCTTGATGGAGATACGTTTGCCCGCCAGAGAATCCAGAAAAACTTTACCGGTAAAACTATCGGCGAGCGGTTCCGGCCCCAGATGAGCCAGCATTCTATAATCATCGATATCATCCGTAATATCAATCACGCCAAAGCGCCGCGGGTCATTGTAATAAATCGCGGCGCCATTATCGAGCGCGATGAGAACATGATCATGTGCTTGTTTGGCGCCTCTCGCTTCTTCGACTGTTTTATAAAACCGGAAGGATCCGCTCATACCCAGATGAACGATCAGATGACGCGCATTCGTCAGATGCAAAATCATATACTTCGCACGACGCTCAAACGTTGTGATTTTTTGATTGATAAGATGATGTTTTAATTTTGGAATCGGTACGCGTAACTTTTCTGAATACACGTCAACGCCTTGAATAATGCGGCCTTTAGCGATCTTCTCAAGCCCCCGCAGAACCGTTTCGACCTCAGGCAGTTCCGGCATTATTTCATCCGGCTCCAGACCATGGCCTCAGATTGACGGGTATCGAATATATCGGTAGACCGGGTACGGAACGCATCCTGCTCCGACTTCGGAATTGTCCAGGACATTTTATTTTTGCTGGTCGTCGCAAACACATTCATGTCGTTAAAACTGAAAGGCAGATATTTATCTTTGCGTATCATTCCATCCGCCGGATTCCCCATATCGTTTCGTCCGCCCAGGATAAGGACATTCCCCACAATCCGGTAATTCCCCCTGATAAAATAGCGCACGCTTCCATCATCTTTCATCTGAATAATCCATTCAAATTTATTCTGGGTAAGCGTCAATGTCATAGCGGCGTTATCATTATCGGTCGTCCATATGCCTTGGAGCGCGGCATCCGCCAGAGGGGCAGCCTCCGCTTGGGCTTCCAGCCGTTGTGGCATAAAACCGGGGTCACGCTTTTTCTCAAGCTGCAACATCGCCAGCGCCGTAATCGCGGCTATAACAAGCGAGAACACAAGCAATACAACCAGCTTGGCTGGCAATCCCGCCATTGGTTTCAAAAGGAGGTCACGCACCGCACGAAGCGGCGTGGGCGTGTCGGTCGCGGCGGATTTTCTGGATGCTGGTTCAGGTTTTTTAGTCATGGCATGATTATAAAGCCCTGACATGATGACTCAATCTTTTTGAATAAAGCGGCATCCTTCACCCACAATAAAAAAGGCCGAATTTCCCGGCCTTTTCAGAAAGTAAAATAGCTATTCGCAGTATTTTGTAACAAAAAGGTCTCTGTTTAAGAACCGGAACGCAGCGTACTTTAGGGTACGTGAGCACCGGAAGCTCAAAAAACACGACAGTTACAGTCCTGCCTCTGGAATTGAGCATGGGCAAACAGCGTTTCTCGTTCGGCAAGGCGCGAGGAGCGCAGTGTACAAATAGTACATAAGCGACGACGCAACACCGCCGAACGGAAACGATGGAAGCTCTTAGAAGCCCATATCGCCCATGCCGCCCATACCGCCGCCAGCAGCTGCGCCACCAGCCGATTCTTCTTTCGGCAGTTCGCAGATCATGGCTTCGGTGGTGATCATCAGGCCAGCCACGGACGCGGCGTTTTGCAGAGCAGAACGCACGACTTTGGCTGGGTCGATGATACCGGCTTTGACGAGGTCGCAGTAATTGTCGTTCTGCGCGTCATAGCCAAAGGTGGTTTCTTTCTGATCCATCAGTTTCCCGACGACAATCGAACCTTCCTTGCCGGCATTCTCCACAATCTGACGGATCGGAGCCTGAATGGCGCGGCGGATGATATCGATACCAGCCTGCTGGTCAGCGTTATCACCCTTGAGGTTTTCCAGAGCCTTGGATGCGTACAGAAGCGCGGTACCGCCACCTGGGACGATGCCTTCTTCAACGGCAGCACGGGTTGCGTGCATCGCGTCGTCAACACGGTCTTTACGCTCTTTCACTTCGACTTCGGTCGCGCCGCCGACACGGATAACCGCCACACCGCCAGCGAGTTTCGCCAGACGTTCCTGCAGTTTTTCACGGTCGTAATCGGACGATGTTTCCTCAACCTGCGCGCGGATCTGGGCACAACGGGACTCGATGTCCTTGGTTGCACCGGCGCCATCGATAATGGTGGTGTCGTCTTTGCTGATACGGATTTTCTTGGCCTGACCAAGCATATCCAGCGTAACGTTTTCCAGCTTGATGCCCAGGTCTTCGGAAATGACCTGACCGTTGGTCAGAATGGCCATATCTTCCATCATTGCCTTGCGACGATCACCAAAGCCAGGAGCCTTGACAGCAGCCACTTTCAAGCCACCGCGCAATTTGTTAACCACGAGTGTCGCCAGCGCTTCACCTTCAACATCTTCCGCCACGATCAGCAGCGGACGACCGGACTGAACAACAGCTTCCAGAACCGGCAGAATGGATTGCAGGTTGGAAAGTTTTTTCTCATTCAGCAGGATGAATGGATTGTCGAGTTCAACAATCATTTTTTCCGGATTGGTCACGAAGTATGGTGACAGGTAACCACGGTCAAACTGCATGCCTTCAACAACATCCAGCTCGGTCTCGAGGGATTTGGCTTCTTCAACGGTGATAACACCTTCTTTGCCAACTTTTTCCATCGCTTCGGCCAGTTTTGCGGCCACATCGGCATCGCCATTGGCGGACACGAAGGCGACCTGCTGGATCTGCTGGTTGGTGCTGACCGTAACAGCCGAGTTTTTCAGGTTCTCAACGCAGGCGGTGACAGCTTTGTCGATACCGCGTTTGACATCCATCGGGTTCATGCCGGCAGCCACAGCTTTGATGCCTTCGCGGATGATTGCCTGTGCCAGAACAGTCGCGGTGGTAGTCCCGTCGCCAGCCTGATCATTGGCTTTCGAGGCAACTTCACGCACCAGCTGGGCGCCCATATTCTCGAAACCGTCCTGCAGCTCGATTTCCTTCGCAACCGATACACCGTCCTTGGTGGATTTCGGCGCGCCGAACGAACGGGCGAACACGACGTTACGGCCTTTTGGACCGAGGGTTACTTTCACGGCGTCGGCAATAATGTCCACACCAGCGAGCATTTTGCGACGGGCCTCAGGGCCGAATTTAATTTGCTTAGCAGCCATAATTTATTCTCCTATGTAGCTGTTTCATTTTTAACTTTGCAGTATAAGCAATCAAAGAATTTTGTGGCGAGAATGGTGATTTTCGAGCCCCGGAGCGCAGCGTACATTTGAGTACGTGAGCACCGGAAGCGGAGAAATTCCCATTCGCAGCCCAAAAGTCAAAGATTGCTAAGCGGCGATAACGCCCATGATGTCTGACTCTTTCATAACGAGCAGTTCCTTACCATCGATGGAAACTTCGGTACCCGACCATTTCGAGAACAGAACAACATCACCAGCTTTGACATCCAGCGGAACAACTTTGCCGCTGTCATCGCGTGCGCCGGAACCAACGGCAACGATTTTGCCTTTCATCGGCTTTTCTTTCGCCGAGTCAGGGATAATGATCCCACCGGCGGTTTTTGAATCTTCCTCGAGACGCTCGAGCAGAACGCGGTCATGTAAAGGACGGAATTGCATTTCTTTCTTCTCCGTTAAATGTGTTGAACAGCAGGCTTCGTAAAACCTTTCAGGCTTTTACAAAGCCCCCTATCAAGGCAGTGAATGCTATTAGCACTCCCTATCCTTGAGTGCTAAAACATATAGGAAAGCCTTGGTCTAAAAGCAAGATTTTCCTGTTTTCATCCTCAACTTCCTGCTCCTTAAACAGGATTTAACGAAAAACACGTATTATTTAAGGAAGAAACAGGAGGTTTCTTAACAATATGGCAAATTTAATCGTGCAATTGCATGACTATCGTTTGACCACGGCAGAGATTATTTATCATCTGCCGGATCATCCCACTCTTCTTCAAACATATCTCTGGCAGGAATACGATCTTGCCCCGAAATACCCGGAACTTGTTAAATTCCTGAAATTCTGGGCGCGTGAACTGGATGGCAAACTCCATTCGGTTCTGGTCGCGCATAAAGAAATCATCACCCCATCCGATCCGCGATTCTTTGATTGTGAAGTTACCGTCCAGTAATTAAGAATGATTTTTATTGACATAATTTAAAAGCCTCTATAGTCTGACCGCACTTTTGTAAAAGAGGTTTTTTATGGCGGATGCTGCATATCTAAGAAATGGCGACTTCTTTTCCCACGAAATTGACGGTGCGCTAACATTCAGCCTGTCTGAAAGATATCATTTTGTTGCGGATGTCCGTGTTGAAGACGGCACTGTTATCATTGAAACAAACATGGCTGACCCCGGTCTTGTTTTAGAACCTATTCCAGAATTCAATGCCACCTGGAAGAAGTCTCAATTTGCGAAACTAGGTCAGGCAGATGCGCCTGCACATCTGGTGCAGCAGGCACAAGAACGTTTTGGCATAGGTATAGACGAGATTAAGGCTCATAAACGTACCATTGGCGCAATGACAACGCTTGCATTTGTATTTGATGACGGAAGCGTAAAGATCGCCGTAGTTCAACGAACATCCAAGGGACCAGACGGAACACCAAACATGGGTGCCCTCTCACGC
>CAMLMM010000003.1 GCA_946481105.1 uncultured Alphaproteobacteria bacterium | reverse complement strand
ATAATTGCCTTTTGCTGACACCTGCTCTTCAGAATGTACTGGTGAAATTGCCGAAAGGGCTGGAAGGCATTTTAGCACGTGGCAGCAAAGCCGATATCCTGTTGCAGGAAACCGATAACGGGGCCATTGATTGCGTTATCACCGGATTAAAGGAAGAAGGCACACGCCAGACAGGCCGTCTGGCGATACTGGCGGAGACATGTGGTTTAACGCGTATCAGTTTTCGTGAAACCGAGCGTGATGTGCCGCAGCAGCAGATTGCTATAGGCAGTATCCAGAAAAAGAATGGTGTTCTTACGGTCGATTTACCACCGGGGACTTTCCTGCAGCCATCGCAGGAAGGTGAGGAGGCATTGGTCAATGCGGTAATGGCCGGATTAAAGGGCGCAGGAAAGCGGGACAAGGTGGCCGATTTATTCGCCGGGTGCGGTACCTTTGCCGGGCGTATCCTAAGCCAGACGCAAGTGCATGCGGTGGAAGGTGATTATGCGCTGGCGGAGGCCCTGAAGAAATCGGGTGGCGGGCAGGCGAAATTTTCAGCCGAACAGCGGGACTTGTTCAAGGAGCCTATCAGTGTCCGTGAATTGCGCGGGTATAAGGCTGTTGTGTTCGATCCGCCACGGGCAGGAGCGAAGGAGCAATGCACCAAGCTGGCGAAATCGGATATCGAGATTCTGGTGGGTGTATCCTGCAACCCGGCGACATTCGCACGTGATGCCAAAATCCTGATTGGTGGCGGATATAAATTTGTTTCCCTGCAAATGGTTGATCAGTTTACCTGGTCAAACCATTGCGAAGTGGTTGGGGTATTCAAGCGTTAATCCACCAGCCCGGGTGTCTGGTGCGAATAGCATTTTTCGATTGCTCAAGTTTTTCAAGATCTTCAAAAATACCGAAACAGGTCGCGCCGCTGCCGGACATACGGGCGAGCTGGCATCCAGACTGATTTTCAATTGCTTTAAGCATGTCAGCGATTTCCGGCACAAGACCTATAGCGGCGCCTGTCATGTCATTTTGAGTTTTGTTCTTCAGGAAACCGATAAAGTTATCTGTTGTGGGTGATGAAGGTTGGGTAAAATTAGTCAGATTTAAATTTTTGTATACGGCAGGCGTAGGGCAGGGAATATTCGGATTAACCAGTAATAAATTCAACTGCGGCACATCAAAAGCTGTAACCATTTCTCCCACACCCTGCATGCGCTTGCCTGAATGTGGGGGCAGGCATACCGGCACATCACTGCCCAGCGTGGCGGCGATAGAAGATAAATCAGCGTCTTTTAAGTTCCAAAGCCGGGCAAGGCCAGCAAGGCAGGTGGCCGCATTGGATGACCCACCGCCAATGCCGGAACCAAGTGGCAGGTTTTTGGTCAGGCGAATATCAGCTTTTAATTCATGACCTGACGCATGTGACAGCGCATATGCGGCCCTGACGATAAGATTGCCTGAGTCAGGCGATGTGGACAGGTCAGATGCAGAGAAAGCGGATGCGTAGGGGCCATCAACAGTGAAAGTAAATGTCGATGACGGGGCAAAGGAAATTTCATCACCAAAATCAGTAAATGTCACCAGTGAGTCGAGCAGATGATATCCATCGGCGCGTTTCCCGGTAATATGCAGGTACAGGTTTATTTTTGCCGGGGAGATCAGGCTAAACACGATCAGCGGTTTTCCACCAGTTTTTCTGGCGGTGTCACGCTGCTGCTTTCGGCCATGGCCGGGAGTCCGTTTTCAAGTTTCTGATTTATCTTATCGATCAGTTCCTGCTCAGTTGTAAAGCTGATGGCGCGTTTCCACTGGAACCGGGCTTCGTTCTTGCGTCCGACACGCCAATAGGCATCCCCCAAATGGTCGTTGATTTCCGCTTCGTTTGGTTGCAGCTCAATTGCCTGTTCCAGCGTGGTGACGGCTTTGTTGAACTTGCCGGTACGATAGTAAATCCAGCCCAGCGAGTCGACGATAGCCCCGTCATCAGGCTTCAGGCGCACGGCTTTTTCAATCATCTCAGCGGCCTTATCCAGGTTTTTACCCTGATCGGCCCAGCTGTAACCCAGATAGTTCAGCACGTATGGCTGGTCGGGTTCGTAAGAGAGCGCAGATTGCAGGTCTTTTTCTGCCTGGTCCCAGTTTTTCAGGCGTTCATTGACCATGCCGCGCGCGAAAAGCAGATCCCAGTATTTCTGGGTTACTTTGTTGTCGAGCAGTTTAACCGCATTGTCATAGGCTTCAAGTGATTTTGGATATTGCTCGGTGGCGCGGTAGATGTCGCCGATCTGAATCTGGGCTTCGACGCTTTTTTGATCTTTTACAAGATCTGAAAGGATGCGGATGGCTTCGTCCTGTTTACCGGCTTGCTGGAGAAGCAGGGCGACCTGTCTTTGCACCTGTATTTGGGATTTTTCATCGTTCTTTGTGTCGATATGACTCAAATAATTTATCGCATCGTCATATTGCCCAGCGTCGGCGGCAATCTGGGCCAGCAGTTCATAAACCGTGCCATCTGCCGGTTCGAGGTAGGCGGCCATATGGGCAAAAATACGGGCGCTATCCTGGTAACTGCCAGAGAGGAGCTGGGCAACGCCAATCAGCGCTTCGGCCAAAGATTTTTGTGGTGATACGACGGGGTTGACAAAGGCGCTGACATTGCCTGAGTCGAGGTTTTTCAATTGCGTGGTAAAAAATTCGCTGCGCTCCGGCAGGGCATTTTTCAGCGCGGTAAAAATGGCGCGGGCTTCTTCGGTGTTTCCGTTTCGGGCGAAAACAGCGGCTACATCCTCAAGGTTTTTCACCGGTGTGGATGTGCGCACGAAATCATACTGGTTTGCGAGATTATCGAGTGTTTTCTTATCGCCCGTATATCCGGCAATCAAAACAGCCTGGTAAATGAAAGACTGCTTGTTCAAAAGTTCGGTGATGTCGGTCTTTCCAAGCCCTGCGGACGCCCAGGCGCGGAAAAGTGGAACGACGGCAACGCCGAGTCCTTCGGCGGCTGTTTTGTCAGTAATGGTCAATGCTTTGGTAAAATCGCTATTCTTCATGGCTTCCAGCCCCAGAAGCAGCACAGCCATGGAGCGGTCGCTGCTGCTGTCAGTCGCATTTACCAGTCTTTTTGCCAGTACCAGCGCGCGTGTATAATCACCAGAGCCGATGGCGAGTGCCATGATGCGGTTTTCCACCATCGGGGCATTCGGGTCCATGTCATGCACGGAGTCGAAATAATTGGCGGCATTGTTCCAGTCGGCACGGTTTTGTGCGAACTGCCCGGCCAAATAACTGCCGGATAGGGTCTTCTCAGGATAGGCATCTGTGAGCGGGCTGTAAAAGCTAGCGAGGCTTTTTGCGCTATCCCGCGTTTGCATGTTGGATTGTTCGGCGTTATCCCCATCATCGCAGGAGATGAGGATGAAGGCAGTGGAAAGCATCAGGAGGGTGCGGAGATGAGATGTCATAAAAATACAGCTTATTTTGTCGGGGAGTGGCTTCTTCTTATTTGTAACATAGTCTTTAGCGTCAAGTGTACAGTTTATTAGTCTTTTTAAATGTCCTTAATTGCCATATTCTTACATGCCGGTGTAGTTCGGTCCGCCACCACCCTGGGGCACTGTCCAATCAATATTCTGGGATGGATCTTTGATATCGCAGGTTTTGCAGTGAACGCAATTCTGGGCATTGATGCGAAATGATTTCTTGCCATTCTCTTCCACGATTTCATAGACAGCGGCCGGACAATAGCGTTGCGCGGGTTCCGCCCAGATAGGCAGATTGACGTTTAATGGTATGGCCGGGTCTTTCAGTTTTAAATGACTTGGCTGATCTTCCTCGTGGTTGGTGTTGGACAGAAAGACAGAAGATAAGCGGTCAAAAGTCAGTTTTCCATCAGGCTTTGGATACTCGATAGGCGTGGATTGGTTGGCCCGTTTTAACTGGGCGTGGTCGGCATGGTGCCTGAGAGTATAGGGGATCATCCAGCCGCCGACGGTCTGAAGCGCGGCATGCGCAAGGCCGATAAAACGTCCCCAGCGGAATCCGGCACGGATATTCCTGACTTTATAGAGTTCATGATAGAGCCAGCTGGCTTTAAATTTTGCCGGATAGGATGTGCATTCGATTTCATCGATTTGTTCAGCCAGCGCCTCAGCGGCCAGCATGCCGGATTTCATCGCCGCGTGATTGCCCTTGATCTTGGCGACATTCAGGAAGCCAGCGGTATCGCCAATCAGCAAGCCGCCCGGAAAGGTCAGTTTTGGCAGCGAGGCCAGGCCGCCTTCGACCAGGGCGCGCGCGCCATAAGAAATGCGTTTCCCGCCTTCCAGCACTTTACGAATTTCTGGGTGCAATTTGTGACGCTGCATTTCCTGAAACGGGGAGAGGTAAGGATTGGAATAATCCAGTCCGGTGACAGTCCCGATGCTGACCTGATTATTCTCCATATGATAGAGCCAGGTGCCACCATAAGTCGCGTTATCATGCGGCCAGCCCATTGTATGGATCACCAGCCCCTGTTGATGATGTTCCGGTTTAATTTCCCAGATTTCTTTCACGCCAAGGCCATAAGTTTGAAAGCGTTTCGGGCGCAGATTAAAGTGTTGGATGAGCTGCTTGGTCAGTGACCCGTGACAACCCTCGGCAAACACAGTGTGTTTCGCGTGAAGCTCCAGCCCTGGCTGGTAAGCGGCTGTCTTTTCACCATTTTTACCAATGCCCATATCGCCCGTCGCAACGCCTTTCACCCGACCGTCGTCATGGTACAGAATTTCGGCCGCGGCAAACCCGGGATAAATTTCCACGCCCAGCGTTTCGGCCTGACCGGCCAGCCATTGTCCCAGCGCCCCCAGCGAAATAATGTAATTGCCGTGATTATGCATTTGCGGCGGGGTGGGCAGGGTAAATGCCTTTGTTTCCGTCAGGTACATAAACTTATCGGCAGTGACCGGGCAGGTCAGTGGTGCGCCGCGCGATTTCCAGTCGGGAAATAATTCATTCAAGGCGCGTGGCTCAAAAACAGCCCCGGAGAGGAGATGGGCGCCAATGCTGGACCCTTTTTCCAGAATGCAAACAGTCAGGTTGGGATTCAATTGCTTCAGGCGTATCGCGCAGCTCAGGCCTGCCGGACCGCCGCCGACGATAACTACATCGTAATCCATATGGTCGCGGTCTGTGCGTGGTTCTGTCATAAGTCTTTATTCCCGGTCAGCTTCTTGTTACAGATTATCAGGATATCATAAACAACCTGTTAGGAAACCGTCCTTTGTCGTCATTTGAGTCCCTGAATCCACAATACGCGGCTGCCGTGCTGGAATGGTATCTGGCGAATGGCGTCGATGAGGCTTTGGCCGATAAGGCGCAGGACAGGCTGGCTCCGCGGATGATCCCGCAAGTTGCGGGCGTTGCCGTCGCGCCGGAGTCGGTGGCGTCTGCGACGGCAACGCAAGCCCAACCTGTCAGAGCTGGTCCAGGTTCCATGGCAAATGCAGGTGCGGCGGAGATAAGTAAGGCCGAAGCTGTGGCGTTGGCGAAATCTGCGCAAAACCTGGATGATCTGAAAGCGGCCATTGCTGCCTTTGAAGGGCTTGCCATCAAAAGAACCGCCATGAATCTGGTTTTCGGAGAGGGAAATCCGCAGGCGCGGGTTATGATTATTGGTGACGTTCCGGAATCGGAAGAGGACCGTGCCGGGAAGCCGTTCGTCGGCGAGCAGGGAATGCTGCTGGATAAAATGTTCGCCGCCATCGGCCTGTCGCGTGGGGCGGAGGTGCCGGAGCAAGCCATTTATGTAACGCAGCTTCTGAACTGGCGGCCGCCGGGAAACAGGAGTCCCACCCAGGCTGAGATCGATATTTCCCTGCCGTTTCTTGAGCGTCACGTCGCGCTGGTCAATCCCAGGGCTGTTGTTGTGATGGGCCAACTGGCGACGAAGGTGTTAATGACCGGAACCACGGCGAAACTGCGCGGGGCCATGCAGGTATACAAACTGCGTATGATTGAGGCGGGTATAGAAGATGTGCCGGCTTTGGTAACGCATGCTCCGTCCGTTTTGCTGAAGGCGCCTCTGAAGAAGCGCGAGGCCTGGGAAGATCTGCAAATTCTCGCGAAAACGCTTGCAGCCCTTTAATTCATTCAAGTTTCAGTCTTAATATTTTCCTTTGTAAGTAATGATTACTAGGTTGTAAGTAATTACTATTTATTCTTGATGTAATTATACCCTTCAAATACAGAAAACTGGGTGTGGGGTTTTTGTTGCGGTGTAAAACAAAGTAACAAAAGTTAATATTCACATTTTTCCCTATCAAATTAACTTATTTTTTGCGTGAAATCAGATGCTTAGGCTATGGGATATATTTGTTCCCGGGAATATCTATTATTTTTTCTGGACTTTATTGCGCTGCGTTGCTAATTAGACCGCGTTATGCACAACGACGAACCAAAACGCAGTGCGCAGCTGATAGCAACAGTTGCCTTACTGCTGAGCGGTGTGGTGTGTGGAGCTGCTGCGGCAGGGACGACGGTGACAGCGAATGGTATTCAGCTGCCCGATATGAAAAGCCCCGAAGTTCGTGAAGAAGCGAACTCAAAAAATACAGCAGGCCAAACAGGACCCACTTCCCTGATTGTTACGGATCTCCCGGATGATGTCTCGGGGGAGACGAAAGGGTCGGCTGGTTATCAGATCGTCGTTAAGACCATCCGTGAAGAATTGCGCCAGGGCCGTCCGACTTATGCCCTGAAGCTTCTGGAAGCCGATCAAATGGCCAAGAAGCTGAAAAACCGGGAATATGACCGTATTATCGCCCAGATTGCCCAATCCTATTTAATTGAAGGTAAAGTCGACCGCGCCGGTGAAGTGGCCGAGAAAGCCGTTAAACGTTCTGGAAAATCAGTGCCGCTGGCGGCCTGGGTGGCCGGACAAGCCGCCTGGCGTCAGGGTAAATATGCCCATGCCATGGATATGTTTGGACTTTGCGCCAAGTCGGACAAATCATCCCCATGGCTGACTTCTGGCGGAGCCTACTGGGCGGCCCGCGCGGCAACCCGCGCCGAAAAGACTGAGGATGCGCGCCAGTGGCTGGAAGTCGCCGCGCGTCATCCGCGCACATTTTACGGGATTGTTTCGTTGCGGGCGCTGGGGCGTGATTTCGATTTTAACTGGGACCTGCCGGATATGGCATCGTCCGACCATAAACACCTGAAATCGGATAAATCCGTTCAGGAAGCCTTGCGCCTGAGTCAGGCGGGAAGTATTACCCAGGCTATTCAGGCACTCGCGTCCAGCGTCTGGATGAAAAACATCGATAAGCGCAGCGCCTTGCTGGCGTATATCATGCAGAAGCGTGATCCCGCCCTTTCTTTATATGTCGGCAAACAGACCCGCGATAAAAAGGGCCGTTTCTATGATGCCGCTTTATATCCGGAAAGCCCGTGGGAGCCGCATAGCGGGTATGAGGTGGACAAGGCGCTTATTCACGCGTTGATCCGCCAGGAGTCACGTTTCATTCCGTCCGCCGTCAGCCGCACCGGCGCAAAGGGTCTGATGCAGATTATGCCGACCACCGCAAATTATATCGCCGCGAGTGATAGTGTCGCGCTGGGGAATCCGAAAACCAATATTGAGGTGGGGCAAAAATACGTGCGCCACCTGTTGAGCGACCCGGTCGTTAACAATGACCTGTTGAAGATGGCGGTGGCGTATAATGCCGGGCCGGGCAATCTGGCGCGCTGGAAAGCGAATCTGAAACATATTGATGACCCGCTGTTATTTATTGAGAGCATTCCATCTGGCGAGACACGTGCCTTCGTTGAACGCGTGATGGTGAATTACTGGATTTACCGTCTGCGCCTTGGGCAGGATGTGCCATCACTGGATGCCATCGTATCACTCGATAATCCAGGCATCTTCAAAACCGCCCAGAAAATCGGCGCCGATATGGTCGCCATGGCGTCAGGCAATTAATTTCATCATTGATGTATGAAGTTCGCGTGACCCGGCCGCGAGCAGGGTTGAATTGCCATGCAATGTTTTGGGCTGGCCGTGCCAGTCAGTGATGATGCCGCCTGCGCCTTCGATAATCGGCACCAGCGCGATATAATCATAGGTGCCGAGATGGTCTTCGATCAGCCCATCGATAAATCCGTTCGCCATCAGGCCATAGAAATAACAATCCCCCTGATACACCATGTAACGTGACGCAGAGGCGAGGGCATCATGGCGTGGATTGCCAATCTGCGAGGGGCTGCCGGTCCCAAGAATAGCGTCTTTTATTGACGGGCAGGGGCGGCAGGATACAGGTTGTCCGTTGAAAGTAGTTTTTTGTCCAACCTGCCCAATCCAGCGGTGATTTAAAATCGGCTGGTCGATGATACCGAGTATGGGTTTGTCATTCTGGCACAGGCCGATAAGCGTGCCAAAAGTTGGTCGAGCGATGGTAAAGGATTTGGTCCCGTCGATGGGGTCGATGACCCAGGTATAGCCGTTCCGCGTTTCCTTATGGCCGAATTCCTCGCCCAGAATGCCATCGTCCGGGCGTTCCTGTTCGATAATAGCGCGCAGAGCCTGTTCAATCGCCTGGTCGGCAATGGTGACGGGCGAGGCATCGTCTTTGCTGATAATATCCAGCGGTTGCCCAAAATATTGCCGGGCAATATTTCCGCCTGTATCGGCCAGGCGTTTTGCCAGCGGTATAAAATCGAAATCTGCCATAAAAGGAGTGTAGTAGAAATAGCCCGAGCCGCCAATATGAATGCGGTTTCGTATTGCATTTCCTTGAAATATTTTCAATTGTAAAGGACACAAAGGGAGTTGATATGGCTTTTAAAAGACTGGTTTGTTTAGGTGATTCAATTGTCGAAGGATTTGGGGATCAGCAGGGCATTGGTTGGCCGGGCAGAATAGCGCGCCGCCTGATTGCTGATAATCCGGACCATGCCTGGGCATTTGGTAATTTAGGAGTTGGTGGGGATACGGTGGTTGATGGTAAGCACCGTGTATCTGGCATCCTGACACGGGATACAACGCATGTGCTGTTATCGTATGGCACGAATGATATGTCGATAATGCTTTGGCCTGATAAAAGCACCGGCACGAAGTTGAGCCTGCCTTTTGCCAAGCAAAACTGGATGCGCCTGCTGGGTCAGATTAAGTCCATGGGTATCAAGGTTGGTGTGGTAGGTCTTCTGCCCGTAGTCGAGAGCAAATTTCCCTTTATCTATATTGCCTGTGACGAAAATGATCATGGCTTGCTGTTCCAGAACAAACATCAACTGGCCTATCACAACATGGTAGCGGATGTATGCCGGATGTATGATATTCCATTTATCGACCTGTTTGCCGATTGGGAGAAGCGCGATTTGGAAAGGCTTCATTGTGACGGGCTGCACCCGTCAACCGAAGGCTATGATTTGCTGTCGGATCAAATTTATTCCAAGTTGGAAGAAATAGATTTCTTTAACGAGGGCTGAATTCCGAAGCCAATCGAGGCGCCATGGTACCTTGACGCAGACTCTCCACGTGCGCTTCCAGCATGGGAATGGCATCTTGAATCAGTGATTCCTGGTAGCGGGCTAACATTTCATCAAATGTAGCACGTTGAGCACGAAAATCTTTCACCAGTTCATCGCGGTTTTCCGGAGAAGAAAATTGTTCCTGAAGGCGTGCGCGCCATTCTGCCCCGGTTTCGTTCCCATTCAACATGCTTGCCGCCGCAGTCCGCAGAATCGGGGCTATAGCGAAACTTGGGTAAACGGCCAGATCGCCCTGAACTTCGCGGACATTCATATACGTGCGCAGGTCATGCAACATGTAATCGTAGGCAGTAATGACTTTAGGAAATTTCTGTCCGTCATTAAGACGGAAAATTCCGATTGCGGCGTGTCCTGGGAGACCGACATAGTCAATGTAGGTTGTGGTCGTCATCGTATCACGGACCTCAATGCCCGTTTCGCTGGCGAAAACATCGCCCAGCATGTCATGCCCGTATGAGCGTTGCACGATTTTATCGTCGCGCATCAGGAATGACATCTGCGAGAAAACTGTCATGGCATGATCATGATAGGGGTTGGACGGTTCAAGCATCGCAACATTGCCGTTTTCGTCCACATGCTTAAATTTGGCAACGGGACCGATATTAATGGCTTTGACAGCGGCGCAGATATCAGCGGCCCCAATCCCTGGATTATAGATTCCTTGCTGGTTGTGCGCTTCGGTAATATCGACGATGGCGATTTCCCCCAGCTGCTGAATAAGGCTCGTGCCATAGGAATAACCGAGTAATCCTATATGGGATAATTTCTGTTTTAACGCCTGGCGTTGTTCCGGCGATGACAAGTCGGTGGCGGCGACGTGGGGGCGCATCAGTGCGTCATATACGTCCCGCATAAAGTCAGATGGGGAGGCCTGGTTATTACCGTAGGCTTCCATATAGCTTGAGAGGGGACCGGTTGCGGTGACTGTTTCATCCAGCACCATGAAAATCCGACCGGGGTTGTTGCCGCGCAGTTTTCTTAAGTACCCAGGTAAATTCTTTTTGGTATCGATATCCTGAACATGAAGCAGACCACCCAGAAATATCATATAAGGTTCATTCAGGCCTTGAATTTGGGTGACGGATATTTCCTGGCGCTCGGGTTGGGTCAGTTCAATAAATCGCATATCGGGTTCCTTGGGCTGAAGTTTAGGGTCATTACCACAACAGCCAAAAGATTCGCAAGAAAAATATTTACATAAATTGACAAGATGTGGTAAATACCACCCCATAAAAAAGAAGGTGTGAAAAATGAGTTTATCCTGGGCCGGGCATGTAGTCGCCCCTTTTGAAAGCGCGCCGGAAGCACGCGCTACACATACAATCAGTCGGCATGTCAAAGACTACGATGATGATGGCTTAGTGATTACTATGCCGCTGTGGCAATTTCTGAACGGTATATCCGACTATGCCACTTATCTGAAGGATAATCGCAGGGCCTATATTTCACTGACGGTAGAGGGAAATGAGGCGTTTCAGTTTGCCGCTCATAGCGCCTCCAAAACACCGGAAAATTTATCACCCAAATCGATTCATGTGTCGCCACGGGCGGGGAATTTATCAAATACCTGGAGGCGCATTATCGAGAGAGGACAGCAAAAAGAGCTGCAACCTTTCCTGCTGACTCGTGGCAATAATGTCGTGTATGGCGTGATGCACCCACTAATTTAATCAGGAGTATAAAATGGGACGTGGTGGAAATATAAGTTTTGCATCGGCTGTATTGTTTGATGGACTCGACAGGACGAATACAAGGAAGCCAGTTATCGATAAAACGATCAGAATACCTGAATATTATGATGATGGTGAAACTGTTACAATGACAGTTGAGGAATTTGTTGCCGGAACAGTCAAGGCAAACATCTATCCAGCTATGTTACAAAGTGGGAAGCATAAATATTTCAATCTGATGAGTGCGGGCCAGCAGGTTGGGTCCGTATATCCCATTGCAGACAGTACTACAAGTATTAAAGTGGATGATGTAGTTGATGTTGGTGGTGAAGCCGCTACTAAGCAGCTCTCTGCTCTTTTTAATGCAACACTCGGAGATGAGGTCTCTGTATTATTGATGAAGCAAGGAGATCCATTCGGGATTTATCTAAGCTACATTCCGCCTGAACCTGAATAAATAAAAAACCGGGCGCGAGGCCCGGTTTTTGGATTCCGGCTTTCGCCGGAATGACGGATAGGGTTAGCCGTTGACGACGGAGGCCACTTCAGCGGCGAAGTCGACAACTTCTTTTTCGATACCTTCACCGAGAACAAAGCGGCTGTATGCGGCGAGTTTAATCGGCGCGCCAGCTTCTTTAGCGGCTTTCTCGATCACTGCAGAGATTTTGGTGTCCGGGTCCATGATGAAAGCCTGTTCGGTCAGGCAGACATCTTCGTAATATTTACGCATACGGCCTTCGAGCATTTTCTCAACGATGTCGGCTGGTTTGCCAGACGCCAGAGCTGTTTCACGCTGAACATTACGTTCACGGTCAGCGGCAGCCGGGTCAACAGCAGCAACATCAAGGAATTGCGGAGCCGCAGCGGCCACATGCATTGCCAGTTGCTTGCCCAGTGTCGCCAGCTTGTCAGCGGGTGCAGCAGATTCAAGGGCAACCAGAACGCCGATTTTGCCAATGTTCGGAGCAATTGCGTTGTGAACATAGGTGGCAACAACACCCTGACCAACGGTCAGTTTGTTTGAGCGGCGCAGGGACATGTTTTCACCGATGGTGGCGACCATATTGGTCAGGGCTTCCTGTGCGGTTTTGCCATCAGCAAACGGCGCAGAAGCAAGCGCTTCGATAGAACCGTTGGTGGTGAGCGAAACCTGGGCAGCTTTCAGAGCGTAGTCCTGGAATTGCTGGTTACGGGCAACGAAGTCGGTTTCAGCGTTCACTTCAACGATCGCGGCGGTTTTGCCATCAGCGGAAGCAGCAACGGATACCAGGCCTTCGGCAGCGGTACGTCCAGCTTTTTTAGCTGCCTTCGACAGGCCTTTTTTACGCAGGTAGTCAACCGCAGCTTCCATATCGCCATTGCATTCAACCAGCGCATTTTTCGCGTCCATCATACCGGCATCGGTTTTGTCGCGCAGTTCTTTTACCATTGCAGCTGTTACAGCAGTCATGATTTTGTCCTCTTTTTTTATGAAGTTGTTATGTCAGTTAAAGGGAAGGGGCTTAACGCCCCTTCGCAGTTATTACGCGTTAGCGGCTTTCGCATCGGCAGCCGGGGCTGCTTCATTCGCGGCTGGCGGCAGGTTAACTTCGACATGAACGGCTTCGCCCATGTCTTTGCCTTTCGCGCCCAGTTCAGCCTGGATACCATCCAGAATAGCCGACGACATCAGGTCGCAGTACAGTTCGATCGCGCGCAGAGCGTCATCATTGCCCGGGATCGGGAAATCAACGCCATCTGGCGAGCTATTGCTGTCGATAATGGCGATAACCGGAATGCCGAGTTTGTTGGCTTCTTTAATCGCGATGTCTTCTTTGTTGGTGTCGATGACGAAAATCGCGTCCGGCTGACCGGCCATATCCTTGATACCGCCGATGGACTGTTCCAGTTTCGCCATTTCACGACGGAACATCAGTTCCTCTTTCTTGGTGAAACCGGTTTTTTCCTTGCCGAACATGGTTTCCAGTTCTTTCAGGCGGTTGATCGAGTGGGTCACTGTTTTCCAGTTGGTGAGCATACCGCCCAACCAGCGATGGTTCACGTAGTACTGACCGCAACGTGCAGCTGCTTCAGCGACTTTGTCCTGAGCCTGACGTTTTGTGCCAACGAACAGAACGCGACCGCCACCGGCCACGATTTCACGCACAGCGCGCAGGGCCTGGTCGAGCATCGGAACTGTTTGTTGCAGGTCGAGAATATGCACATCGTTACGGACGCCGAAAATGAACGGACGCATTTTCGGGTTCCAACGACGGGTGCGGTGTCCGAAGTGAACACCGGCTTCGAGTAATTGACGCATGGTAAAATCTGGCATTGCCATTTGGGTAGCTCCTTTTCCGGTTGTGCCTCTACGGGGGTGTGATGACGGAACCATTCCGTCACACCGGCAGGGTTCGTCATTTTGCAATGGCGGCCCAACCCCGTATGTGAAGTTAGTTAATGCGGCTGTTTATATGGATTCGGACAACATAAAGCAAGAAAAAAGCAGGGTTTCGGACAATTATTTGACTTTTCATATGTACGAGTGCTATATCCCGCCAGCTAAAACAAAAGGATTTCCCGTGAGTCAGAAAGAAATATCACAGCTTGTGCGGATTTTTCCCCAATGGCCTTATGCCGTGCTTAATGGGCTGCTTGATAAGCGGGCAGATATGCTTGCAGCAGGAATAGGCGATGTTAGCATGTATAATACTAGCATTCTGGACCTTACCAAAAAACTGGCGGAGCCACATCGCCTGTTAAAAGAAATTGGCGGGGGAGAGAAAAGGGCCTTGTCGCGCATTTTTGAACGGGTGGCAGAAACCGGACTGGTAGATGCCCGCCCGGTATTTGAAGCTGCCATGGTTTTTGCCAGTAAGAAACGAGATCTGGCTGATGCTGAGCACGTTCTGGATAACGCCATTGCGGCCATGACCCCCAAGGTGAAATAATGAGCGAAATATCAACAGTTCAAGCCAGGCTTCACGAGCTACGCTTCAATAGCTGTTTTATCAGTCTGGAAACAGTATTCAGCATGGCGGCTGAGGACACACTGGCGGTGGCGGCGGACTTGACCATGCGCCGGCAGTCGGCGGCAGCCATGGATAGCCCGTTCCCAGATGAATTCCTGACGAAGGTGCTGGATATGCTGCAGGAGCAGGGAAGTGCTGTCGGGAATGACCGCCCGCATGAATTGCGCTATGTAGTCAATCATGCTGTGTTCAGCGGGTTACGCCCATGGGAATGGCAGGATAATTTCCCGGCATTAAAAAACGGCCCAAATATGTAACCGGGGCCGTTTGATAGAAATATCCTTATCTAGTTAGGCTGCGATGTCAACCAAGCTGCCACGCTGAGGGGGCGGTGTGTTGACGATTTGCTTGTTGTGAGTTAGTGCCTCAAGAGTTGCCTGGCGTGCTTTGGACCCGTGATTTTGGTCGATTGATTGTTGCACCTGTTTTATCTGCGCAGTGCGCTCGGCGGTAGTCCCACGATCCTGTAGACCGTGTTCTGCCCTTGCATCCGATGCCTCCTGGCGTCTCAGAATGGCACCTAGTTGCGTACTCGCCGATGTCGATGGAACTGTTACCATTTATTATCCTCACCCTTTTTTAACTTAAGTTTCCAGTGTAAGCCAAAATAATTAACACCTTATTGACAGGGATAAGGGAGTAATAATCGATTAATATTTTCCCTATTTACAATTTATCAATAAATCCGTGGCAGTATGGGTTCCAGGGTGTGTCATGTCCCGATTCTGGCGGAATCAGGGAAATAAACAGGGGAAACTGTGTAAATGACACGAGGGACTAACTAAATGAATTTTGAGAATGTAGCGTCGAATAACGCCATTTCGGCAGGCAGCCATATTGATCCGCTGCTGGCCAAACTTTACCATACCCGTACCAGTTTTGAATCCGTCGATGGGGCCACGAATTTGATGCGCGCCCGCATGTGCGCCGATATGTCGGTATTGCTTGGCACATCGTCACGCAGCGTCGAGCGCGAGATGGTCGCCGATATTCTGCTGTCGCTGCTGAAGCGGGCCGACATGGAACTGAAACGCGCCTTATCCGAGCGCCTGTCGACAATCCCGAATGTGCCGCTGCGCCTTATTCTCAACCTGGTGGGCGAGAGCATTGAGATAGCCGATCCGGTTTTGCGTTACAGCGATGCGCTGAATGATCTCGATCTGCTTTATATCATCCAGTCACGTGATGCGCCGTACTGGCGCGCCATTGCCGCCCGTCAAAACCTGGGCGAGAATGTAGTGGATGCCCTTATTGATACGAAGGACGACAGAACCGCCGATATCCTGGTAGATAACGCGACCGCCAAGTTTAGTGCTTATGCAGCTTCGGCCATTGAGAAGCTGGCGCAGGCTGATCATGTCATCGCCGCCAAACTGCTGGCGCGGGGCGATATTCCCAGTGATATCGCGCATAAGATTTACAGCTATGTCAGTGAAGACATCCGTGCCAGCCTGCGGCATAAATTCGGCAAGCTGGCCCCGGATGTTCAGTCACATATCGATGACGTCATGAGCGAGTTTGTCCAGATGGACAGGCCGTCACTGGTGCCGACCGTTGCCATGCTCCGCGCCTCCGAAATGTTCATGCAGCAAGGCAAGCTGACAACGACATTGATGCTCCGTACATTGAAACGGGGGCAGGTCGCATCCTTTATGGCACAATTCTCGGTCTATTGCGGATTGCCGCATGCCGTTATCATGCCGATGTTCGATCAACGCGACCGCCACGGGCTGGCCGTCGCCTGCCGCGCGAGTGGATTTACGCGCAACGAATTCTCGCTGGTCTTAATGCTGACACGCGATCTGCCGGGTAAGACAGAATTGTCGAGCGCCGATATGCAGGCCGCGCTGGATTATTTCGACCGTATGTCCGAGAAAGCCGCGCAGCGCATCATGCGCCGCGGGCGTCATTAGTAGTAAGTAGCAAGCAGGCCCTGAAACTAGGCTGCCTTCCTGGGGGAAGAGAGCGCTTCGACACCGGGTAGCGGTTTGCCTTCCATCCATTCAAGGAAGGCGCCGCCTGCGGACGACACGTAAGTAAACTTGTCGGCGCAGCCCGCGTGTTCAAGTGCGGACACGGTATCACCACCACCGGCGACGCTGACGAGCTTGCCCGCCTGGGTCAGTTCGGCCACGGCTTTGGCCGCGTTGTTGGTTCCGGTATCAAACGGCTTCACTTCAAACACGCCGAGTGGACCATTCCACAGCACGGTTTTGCAGCCGGACAGTTTGTCGCGCATCATCGCAATCGTCGCCGGGCCAACATCGACGGCTTCGCGGTCGGCGGGCATCGCGCCTGTCGCGACAACCTCGTGCGGGGCATTCTCACCGAATTTATCAACGATCACACGGTCAACCGGCATCAGGATTTCGCATCCGGCAGACTTGGCAGTTTCCATGATCTTGCGGGCTTCGTCCGCCATGTCGCGTTCACAGAGCGATTTGCCGACTTCAACACCCTGGGCAAACAGGAAGGTGTTCGCCATACCGCCGCCGAGATAGAGATACTGCACTTTGCGGACAAGGTTGTTCAGCACGGAGAGTTTGGTCGAGATTTTGGAGCCGCCGACAATCGCCATCACCGGGCGCTGCGGGTTTTCGAGCGCAGCGGTGAGCGCGTTCAGTTCGGCCTCCATCAGGAACCCGGCACATGGGGTGAGGAAATGGGCGAGACCTTCGGTCGACGCATGGGCGCGGTGCGCGGCGGAAAACGCGTCATTGCAATAGATATCGCCAAGGGCCGCGAGTTGCTTGGTAAATGCGGCGTCGTTTTTTTCTTCTTCCGGATGGAAGCGGACATTTTCGAGCAATGTGACTTGGCCGTTTTGCAGAGCAGATTTAGCAGCTTCGGCGGGCGCGCCAATCACATCAGCGGCAAAACCGACTTTTACGCCCCAGCTTTTTTCGAGCGCAGGCAGCATGAATTTCAGCGAGAATTCCGGCGTGACGCCTTTCGGACGGCCGAAATGGGAAATGACGAGAGTCTTCGCGCCGTTTTGCGTGAGGAAATCAATGGTCGGTTTCAGGCGGTCGATGCGGGTCGTATCGGTGATAACACCGTTTTCGGCGGGCACGTTCAAATCAGCGCGCAGGAGAACCACTTTGCCTTTGACATCGATATTTTTCAGGGACTGGAAATTCATCAAAACCTCACATCTGTTAAAGATGGAGCTGTTTTTATCGCTTTTACCCGGGTCGGGCAAGCGTTTCATGGGGAAATACAGGATATTTGCCGGGTATGAAACGGGGCGAGTTAATAGTTCGTTCCGTGGTTTTGGGAAAAAACACCCTCTCCCTAACCCTCCCCCTGAGGGGGAGGGAAGCCGCATATTATGCGGCGGGTGAGGGGAAGAAGAATGGTTTAAGCGCAAAGCACACAAGGGAACGCAAAGTTTTTCTTTACCATCGTCACTCCGGCGAAAGCCGGAGTCTTTTTCGGTTACAATAGGAAGATTCCGGCTTCCGCCGGAATGACGGATAAGGAAGGGTTTTATGGGGGCAGTTAATAGTTCGTTTTGCGATTTTGGGAAAAAAGTGGGGAGTTGGGAGTGGGGAGTGCAGAGTATGCCCTCACCTAAATCCTCTCCCGGAGGGAGAGGACTTGAAGGGGAAAAACTTTCTTTCGCTCCCTCTCCCATTGGGAGAGGGTTGGGGTGAAGGAACGGATTTGAGGAAGTTGACAGTTCCTTCTGTAATTTCCGGATTTTATCCTGCTGTTTCTGCCATCTGAGCCAGGCGCGGCCAAAAGAAATAAGGGCGCGGGTATCGCGGAGTATCTGGCTGAGTACACGGCGGTCTTCCATACTCCCCGCATCATAGCGGCCATGCTTATAGGCGTTATGGGCGGATGTTCGTTTCCCAATGTCGGTTGTGGGGCCGGTGGATTTGGTCCAGGGCTGCCAGCGTTTAATCGCTTCCCGCTGTTTTTGTTTCTGTTCGTCCGTCCATGTTCTTGCCATAGCAACCTCCGTCCCTATTATAGGAATAAAAGCATATTTGTCAAGGGAAGTGTATTGTTTTGACTTAGATAACAGGTTTTGTTACATTCTGGAAAATAGCAAATAAAGAGATGTGTGAGTATTTATGAGTGAAAACTCCCCGGTCATATTGAATGAAGAGGAAGCCGCGCGGTATCGCGGGTGGCTTTCGGATGCGCTGACGCGTGCGGAGTCGTATCTGGGGACCGAGGTTGAAGATTTTCTGGAGCCGTTGCTGGCGATGGACCAGTTTATTCGCGCGCGCAATGATAACAAACAGGGGACACTAGAATTAGAAAAAGAATTTGCCCGCGCGGCAGGATACGCCGAACCGGATAAAGCAGCGTTCAATGCCGTTCTGGATTTCGCCGCTGCGTCATTTAACAGGCGTATGGCCGAGCAGGGCACGGATATGGAGGGCATGCTCGCTTTGCTGGAACAGGCGGGGGCCAAAATCCTGCATGGGGGCAAAGATTTTATTCCGACTGACCAGAAGCGTCTGGCATCATCCATTATCGGCACGAAAGAATATAAAGTCACCTTGCAGCCACGCTTGAGCTGGGTGGTGCAGGGGTTGCGGCAGATTGGTGTGTATCCGGAAGATATGGTTATCCATTTGCGCGACAAAGACCCGAACAAAGTAAGGCAGATGTCACACGTCCTGATTGAGATTCCGCGTCTGGGCGGTAAACAGATTGCCGTCAACAACCAGAAGGGTGAAGTCACGTTCGTATCACAGAACCGTTATGAGTTGAGCGTGTGGGAGAAGCTGACCAAGTATCAGCTGAAACATGTGCCGGGCATTACCGCGGTTGTCCTGCGGGACAAGGACATGTGGTTGAACCGCATTCTGGCACTGGTGCAGGAGGATGGCGCTAGTCCCGCCAGGAAGGTCAATCTGGACAAGGATATCGCCTCACCCAAGCGGCAGAAGATGCAGTATTCGGTAGCGTTGATTGTCGAAAGTTTGAAAGCCACTCATGATATGACAGGTGGATATCCTTCTTCGGGAAGGCTTATTGAGCATGGGCCTTTGGCGGATGGCATAAGAACATGGAGATCAGTAGATGGAGCCATGAAAATAATTTGGCTTGAGAAAGAACAGAGGTTATCTTGCAATGGACTTACGCGTGAGAACTGCGCGTATAAAAGTCTGGCCGACTTAAAGGATAAACTCGGCTTGAATGATAATTATACGTTGGCTGATATTATTGATGGCCTGCATGCAACGTATGAGGCAACAAAAGAATATCCTTCCCCGCTATGGGAACTCATTGAGCATGGGCCTCTGGCTAATGGCAAGCGGACATGGGGATCGGTTAATGTTGCAATGGCTATAATCTGGCGGGACAAAAATCCACCCCCCGACTGTAACGGATTAACACGAAAAAACTGTCCGGATAAGAACCTGACTGCCTTAAAAGACAGGCTGGGTATGAATAGTGATTATACAGTCGCAAATATTATCGACAGTTTGAAGGAAACTTATGATGTGACAGGAGAATATCCTTCCACGATAGGTGGGCTTATTGAGCATGGGCCTCTGGCTAATGGCAAGCGGACATGGAGATCGGTTGATGCAGCCATGAAAATAATTTGGCTGGAGAAAAATCCATCCGCACATTGCAATGGTCTTACACGTAAAAACTGTCCATATAAAAGCCTGGCAGATTTAAAAGACCAGTTCGGACTTAACGACAATTATACGCTGGTGGATATTATTGATAGCCTTAAAGCCACCTATGTGGCGACAGGAGTATATCCAGCTGCAGGCTTTGGTATAATTGAGTATGGTCCTTTGGCGAATGGCAAGAGGACATGGATATCGGTGGATCAGTCCATGTCCACAATCTGGGATGAGAAAAACCTTTTTCAATCCATGAATGGGTTGACCCGTAAAAACTGCGATTGCAAAAGTCTGGCGGAGGTAAAGCAGAAATATATTTTTGGGGCCGCACCACTTAGCCCCGCGGCAGCTCCGGCATGATTTAGAAATTAATCAAACTCGATGGTCAGACGCTGAGCGGGTTTCTGTAGCAGCGCTGCCAATTTGAGATTGGGCGCGAGGATTTGTGTATGCCCGTTCTGGAGAGCCAGACGTTGAGAGAGGGTGAGGCCTCCCGCCGGAGCAAGACCGGACATCGTGAGGGATTTGTGGGATTTGGTATGCGTTGGATTGGCATCAAGTGACGGTTTGCCCAGTCCATCTTTGTCCACGCGGGCGAGGCTGCGCGCTATTTCCATGACACATAAATTATAAATCTGTTCGAGCGAGGTTGGAAAGCGAAGGTCAATCGCCGGGGTCATTTTGGCCAGTTTGCCCGTTACTATGCGCGGTTCATCGGGGTAAGCCGTTCTGAATTGCCGGACCAGCGTCTGGGCTTCGGCAACTGCATGTTCATGGGTAAGATCAGGAGCGGAACGCATTATACACAACCTCTTTTATGAAATTTTATGGTCTGTATGTTTACATATTGTTCACAAAATTGTCAAGTCAGAGATTTTGCCGCTTCGGTGGCTTCGATCAGGCGGGTGCGGAGCGTGGGGTCGAGGAAGGAATGCCCGGCGTCAGGGACGATCACGTAATCCGCTTCGGGCCAGGCGTTGTGCAGGCGGGCGGCATTCGCCATCGGACACACAATATCATAGCGTCCCTGAATAATGCTCGCGGGGATGGAGCGGATTTTGTCGATGCCGAGGAGCAGGCTTTTTTCCGGCGGGATAATCTGCGTGTAAAAATAATGCGCCTCGATCTTCGCCATCGCGAGGGCATAATATTTCTGGTCCTGCGAGGTCAGGGTTTCCTTTTGCGGGAAGAAGGACGCGCAGGCTGTTTCATAGGCGTTCCAGTGCAGGGCGGCCTCAATCGCGGCGCGGTCGTCGTCACTGGTCAGATGTTCGTAATAGGATTGCAGAATATTCTGCCCGCCGACATAGGACGCGAAACTGTCCCAGGCTTCGGGGAATATCGTGCGCATGCCGTTGATGTACCAGTCTATCTCGGTTGCTTCCATCAGGAAGATGGAACGCAAGATCAGGCTGATACATTTGTCCGGGTTCTGCATCGCGTAGGCGAGGGACAGCGTGCTGCCCCATGACCCGCCGAATAAATGCCAGCGCGGAATTTTCAAATGGTCGCGCAATGTTTCCATGTCGGTGACGAGGTCATCGAGCGTGTTATTCAGGAGACTGCCGAGCGGGTGGGAACGACCCGCGCCGCGCTGGTCGAATATCACGATGCGGTAAAAAGCCGGGTCGAAGAAGCGGCGATGGATGCTGGTGCCGCCCGCGCCGGGACCGCCATGGACCACGAGGATAGGCACGCCGTCCGGATTGCCGCTCTGTTCCCAGTAAATCGTGTGGTGATTATCGACCTGTAAAAATCCCTGCGAGTACGGCGCAATCGGATCAAACAATTCCCGCATCGGGCGGGGGTGGAGCGCCGAGGCGTAGCTCAGCGCCTTGGGCGCGGCCAGCTTGAGATCCGGTGAGGTCATGACTCAGCCTAGCGGGACACCGGATAAAAAACAAGTTGACATGAATTATGGATAATTATAGTGTGGCCTTCCATAAGAAACTAGAGAGTGTGTCATGGATTATAAATATATTGCGGCTTCAGTGCTGGCTATCCCCTTGATGGGAACCGCCTTTGTGGGGGCTGTTCTGCATAAATATCATGTCCCCGAAGCGCGTCGTATTAATGATGCCATGAACGGCAAAGCTGTCGGCGCGCCGCTGCCATCACGCGCGGCGTCCGGGGTTCCTGTCCTGCAAGAGTATCAGCCGAAATAGTTATTTATAAGCGGAGAGTCCGGATTCGATAGCGGGGCAGCTCGCGTCAGCCGACATGCACGAAACCGATCCATAGAGCAGTTGATACCGGTTGGCATCGGGCATCATCTGAGTCTGTTCAACGATATCGGAAATAATATTGGCGCATTCGGTGAAGGCACTTTTCATCGCATAGGCGGGGAAATCCTGCTGGGTCGCTGCGGTGGCGGCCGCGCAATGCTGTTTGAGATTTTCCGCTTCGGTCGCTTTTCCGGCGGCGGTCAGGGCATCATGATATTCGGACGCCATCGACAAGGTTGACTGGGATATTGATTTCAAACAAGCGGGCTTATCCCATTTGCCGATACAGGAGCGTGTCACGGAGGATAATTCAGCTTTGGTCAGTGAGCTGGCGGTGGATTGAGCCTGAACGGGCGCGGCAAATGCCATCAGGGTCACACAGGTAAAAATAGTATTCTTGAAGACTGACATTTTTCGCTCCCGTAAATAATGTTACTACGGCTAACATTATACCCCATGTTTGGTTCCGGCACTAGAGCGCGTCCCCAATTTTAGTCTTTTGGACTGCAAACCTTACACTTCTGCGCTTCCGTTTCTCGCGTACATCTAAGTACGCTGCGATACGGTTCTCGAAAAGCACGGTTTTCGTCGCAAAATCCGTCAATTGATGACACGCTCTACGCCCTAATTCAGATTAAAGATTTTCGGCGCGGGTTTCTTTTGTTCCGTGGGGGCGGCGGGTTTTTCAACCTTGGGCGGGGTGGGGGTCTTGATGCTTTGCATGCCTTTGACACTGCCGCCCGAGACCCCGGCGGGCAGGTTCATATCGGCTTTCCTGTCCCCAAGAATTTCCAGCTGCTGGATATGGTCGAGCTCGATAAACGGCCCGTTATAATCACGCAGCCACCCGCGTACGCGCACATCCTGTCCGCGCAAAGATTGCGGGTTGATATGGGCCATGGAAAAATCACGGCGCAGTTTATTGGGAATGCCGATGGTGAAATCGGTTTTCCAGTCACGCGCGAAATTCAGGTAAATCATATCCTTGGTTTGCGCCACGGCATAGACGGTTCCGGCGACGATTTCAAAACCATTTAGATGCTGGCCGGCGCTCTCAGGCGTCAGCACCGCATATTCCGCTTTGTCCCAAAGGCCGGATTTCTTCCCGCGCGCGATGTCTTCGATTTTCAGCATCTGGGTCGCCAGTTCGGGATTTTCCGGTGTGGTGCGCACCCGCGCAAAGCCTTTCATCAACAGGTCGGCCTGCAGCCATATATTATCATTGCCGCATTCATACTGGCCCAGAGTCTGGCCCATGCGGTTGGTCCGGCCTTTATCGGCCTTGAGTGTCGTAAAGAGTGTGCAGTTCTTTTTATCGGTCAACTCGGCCAGGCGTTTCTGCGCGTCCGGCACCAGCGCATCGGGCACGTCCAGCCCGGCGAGGGCGTAGATATTGGCTTTCTGGTCGATAAAGGTCGTGCCGTCGACGGCGGTCTTGGCATTGATCGTCACCGGGCTGCGTTGCAGGTCGCGTGTAAAATCCTGTAGGCTGTCGGCCCGTGCCTGTGCTAAAAAAACGGGCAGGGCAGCAAGAGTGAGTGCCAATATAATATATGAGCGCATGGGGTCGAGCATCGTGGAAAAACAGGTTCTTTTCAAGTCAGTTTTTACGGGGATAACAGCCTTGGTGCTTTTATCCGGGTGCAGCACCAACCCGGCCACGGGGGAACAGCAGTTTACCGCCCTGATGCCCGCGACGCAGGAAGCCGCCATCGGCGCCGCTGAACATGAAAAGATTATTGCCCAGTATGGCGGCGTGTATAAAAACGCAGCGTTGCAGGACTATGTGAACGATATCGGCCAGCGTCTGGCGAAAGACACCGAACGTACCGACGTCACGTATAAATTCACTATTCTCGATTCACCCGTGGTAAACGCATTCGCGTTGCCGGGCGGGTATATATATGTCACGCGCGGGACGCTGGCGCTCGCGAATGACGAAGCGGAGCTGGCGGGGGTGCTGGGCCATGAAATCGGTCATGTTACGGCGCGTCATCAGGCTGCGCGTTTTTCCGAGGGGATGCTGACACAGTTGGGGGCCGGTATTCTGGCGGCGGTGGTCAAATCGCCTGCGCTCAATCAGGCGGTCGGTCTTGGTGCGAATTTATATCTGAGTTCTTATTCCCGCAGTCAGGAATCACAGGCGGACCAGTTGGGCATACGTTACCTGAACCGCGCCGGGTATGACCGGGACGGCATGGCGCGTTTCCTTGCGCATATGGGGCAGTATAAAAACACCGAAGCGCGTTTACAGGATAAACAACAGGCAGCGCCCAGCTATTTTTCATCGCACCCCGACACGGGGCTGCGCGTGGCCGAGGCGCGGGCCGAAGCTGCAACATATCCACCTAGTTCAGCTAATGTGGTTGCCGCTGCGCCGTATCTGAAAGCCATTAACGGGATGACCTTTGGCGACAGCGCCAGCCAGGGATTTTTGCGCGGATTGCGGTTCTATCACCCGGAGCTGGGGTTCACGCTGAAATTTCCGCAGGGGTATCATGTCGATAATGCTCCATCGCATGTCGTGGCCAAAGGCAAGGATGGCGGCATCATATTGTTCGACATGAATAACCGTCCAAGTTTGCTCGACAATCCGGCGGATTATATCAGCGGTACCTGGTTAAAGGGGCAGTATAGCGGCCAGCCGGAACGCATCAATATCAACGGTATGGACGCCGCGACATTGTCGATTGACGGCACCATCAAAAACCAGCCAGTTGAAGTGCGCCTGGTTGCGATTGCGTATTCCCCGCGCCAGTTCGTCCGGTTGCAGATGGTTATACCGAAGCATGCATCACCGCAGATGGTCGAGGAGATGAAACGCACGACCTATAGTTTTCGCCCGATGACGGCGGATGAAGAACGCAGTATCCGTCCGTACCAGATCGGGTTGGTGACAGCAAAGTCGGGGGATACGCTCGCAACCATGGCGCAAAAAATGAACATCGATAATCCGGAAGATTATTTTATGGCGCTTAATGCCAGTGACGGCAAAATCGTGCCGGGCCGGATGTATAAGATAATCCGGTAGCTACAAAAAAATCACCGGATTGAGATAAACTCAATCCGGCAGTCGGGGGAAAAACTATCTGAAACTATCCCTCAAGCGAGAGGGTCACCTTACTAAGCGGCGTCGGGGAAAAGATCCGCTGTACGGTGTCCGACACGCGCGGTAAGTGACGTGCGGAGCTTTTCAATCGCGCGCGCTTCGAGTTGACGCACACGCTCTTTACTTACACCCAATTTCTTGCCCAGGTCTTCGAGAGTTACCGTCTCATAACCCAGGTGACGTTCGCGAATGATATTCTGTTCACGCTCACTGAGTGTTTTCAGGGCATCATTCAGCCATTTGGAACGGGCCTGCGCATCCTTCATCCCGATGACAACGTCTTCGGGGTTCGGGCGCGTATCCACGAGCAGCGACTGGTACTCTTCTTCCCCATCATCCGAGATGGTCGCGTTCAGAGACTGGTCACCGCCGCTCATGCGGCCTTCCATTTCCTCAACATCCTGCATACGGACGCCGAGCGTCTTGGCAATTTTCTCGCGCCCCTCAGTGGTCAAACCACGTTCGGTTGCCGCGCCCTCAATCTTGGCACGCAGGCGGCGCATATTAAAGAACAGCGATTTCTGCGCCGATGTCGTCCCGGTCCGTACAATGGACCAGTTACGCAGCACGTAATCCTGTATCGAGGCGCGTATCCACCATGTCGCATAGGTAGAGAAACGCACATCGCGGTCGGCCTCGAAACGATTGGCCGCCTGCATCAGGCCGATATTACCTTCCTGAATCAGGTCGCCCATCGGCAGGCCGTAATTTTTGAATTTCGCGGCAACCGCAACAACGAGACGTGTGTATGATTTCACCAGTTCGTGCAGGGCACGTTGATCACCTTTTTCGCGCCAGGCGCGGGCCAGTTCAAATTCGTGTTCGCGCTCCAGCAGAGGCTCACTCATTGTCTGGCGGATATAGTCGAGGTTTGCGCGCTGGGTGCTTTGATCGTCTAAATATGCCATAATGTGAGCCTCTTTGTTTCTTCGTTAGTGTCTATGAAGATGTATTCGCGGCAGAGCGGAAAAAGTTACATCGATCATCAAAGAAAATTGGGCGTTGATATTTACGACCGTCATGTGTGGATGGAGTTTTAATCATTTCAAGTGCTTACCCCTCGTTAAAATGTCAAAATAAGCTGCCTATACAACCTATTAACAAGCAAAATGGGGCGGAGTTCCCTGAAAACCGCCTTTTATACAGATGTCATAAGTAAGGAATGTATTTGAAAGTTAAGTCGTGGTAGCAGCAAGGGCCTTCCAGTCGTTAACCAGCTGGGCTTCAAATAGTTTCTTTTTGGTTTGCTGGGCGGCTGTCGATTCCGTACCCAGTTGCTCCGGTGTTTTGCCGCGCAGGATAGCGAGGAAGCTGCGCATAGGGCTGAAACTCGATGCGCGGTCCTTGATGGCGAGTGTCGCGGTATCGAGTTTCAGCTTTTTTAGGTCGGCCTGAATTTTGGTGTAATTCGCATTGGTGAGTTCGGCATTCTTATATTTATCAAGGACGGTCTTTATCTGGTCCTGTTGCGCTTTGGTCAGTGTGTAACCGTAATTCTTTTTTGTAGAGGCGTTGAGCAGGGCTTTGGCCGCATCGCTGAGCGTGATGGTATCGGTGATGCCTTTATCCGTGGATGTAGTTGTGGTCGAGGATGATTTGGATGACAGGGCGGAGGCGAGCGTCGTGGATGTTTTGTTGCTCTGGGCATCGGTCGCGGCATTCAGGATGCTGGCGAGGGAGGTTGTGGTCGTTCCGTTGACGCTGGACAAGGCAAAATACTCCAAAAGCTATGAATCCATTGTGGAATAAGCAATAAGCATGCCATGCAAGTTATTTTATAGTTATGTCATCTAAAAACTTGTTATATTTGGGGAAATGCGGTATCAGTCCCACAGATTGCAACACATATATAAGTATAAGAAAAATGAGCGTTTCATCCCATGCCGAGAAATTTGCCGCCCCGCGCAAAGACGCGGAGGGACGGATTCAGCTTGTCGGGTTGAGTCTCGAAGAAATGCAGGCAGTCCTGGCCGAGCATAAATTGCCGAATTTCCGATCGAAGCAAATCTGGAACTGGGTGTACCAGCGCGGCGTGACCGATTTCGACGCGATGGCCAATCTCCCGAAAGATTTACGTGCCATCCTCAAAGAGCATTACGCGATTGACCGCCCGTCACTGGTGACCGAACAGAAATCCGAAGACGGGACGATTAAATGGCTGCTGGCCATGACGGACGGGCAGCAGGTCGAGATGGTATTTATTCCGACCCCGCAACGTGGAACGCTCTGTGTGTCGTCGCAGGTGGGATGCACATTGACCTGTAAATTTTGTCACACGGGGACGCAGCCGTTGGTGCGTAACCTCGGCCCGCATGAAATTCTGCAACAGGTGATGTTTGCCAAAGACAAATTGAATGAATGGCCGTCCGCCGGTGAGAAGGAAGGGCGCGACCTGACCAATATCGTGATGATGGGCATGGGCGAACCGCTGTATAATTATCAGAACGTGGCGAAGGCGCTGCGTATTTGCATGGATCAGGACGGGCTGGGCATTTCCAAGCGTCATATCACCTTGTCGACCTCGGGCGTCGTGCCGCAGATCGTGCAATGTGGTGAAGAACTGGGCGTGAACCTGGCAATTTCACTGCATGCGCCGGATGATGAGCTTCGTTCATCCATCATGCCGATCAATAATAAATATCCGCTGGATGTGTTGCTGGAGGCTGTGCGCAATTATCCCGGCCTGTCGCCGATGCGTCGTGTGACGTTCGAGTATGTGATGCTTGATGGCGTGAATGATAGTGATGAACAGGCGCGGGCGATGGCGCGGCTGCTGATCAATATTCCGTGCAAGATCAACCTTATTCCGTTCAACGGGTGGGAGGGCAGTGGGTACACTTGCTCCCCTATGCCGCGTATCGAAGCTTTTGCGCGTATCCTCGAACAATCCGGCTATGACGCGCCGATCCGCCGTCCGCGCGGACGTGATATTCTGGCCGCCTGCGGTCAATTGAAATCCGCGAGTCAGCGGCAGAAACGGGCCGAGGCCTGATGGGTAACGATTACAAAAAACAGACATCGACCATTTCCGCCGCCCGTGCGATGGAAGTTTTACTGGCGCATGATTTTAAAGTGGCGATGCTGCATGAAGTGCCAGAGATCAAGAAGGCCTATCGTGCAGATGTGATGGCGGCGCGTCGTCGTTTTGGTGAGAAGGCGGCGATCAGTAACACAGGCCGCAGCGTGACGATGGTCGGATTTCACATTGTATCGAAACACCCGGTGCGGGTGGATGTGCCGTTATTCGAGATGCTCGGTCACGGCGCGAAAGACGCGATTGAAAAAGCGACGGGAATTACGTTTACGCAGGGGTAGCTGCGGGCGCGTCCGTTAGTAGATCAACGAGACCCTGACCGTATTCCTGACAGCATCCTTGTCCGTTATTGCAGATAGGCGCTTTTCCTGAAATGTCGGTGCTGATGGCGATCCAGTCGCGACGCATCTCTGGTGCGTTGGCAAAGTGTTGCTCAACATGACTTTCAGATATTTGACGGCATACGCAGATGATCATTGGTATTTTTCCCTCTATTGCCCGCGTTTATCCGGGTTAGGGCTTGTTAATAACCGTTCTTAACTGAGATTGCAAGTCGTTCTCATTAATTATCCAAAGAAATTCCCTCACCCTTAATCCCTCTCCCGGGGGGAGAGGGAAATGAGCGCAGCGAATAGGGAGAGGGGAAGGAAATGAGCTGTTTTGACAGTTTTGTTTGACAAACGGGTCAGAATCCTTATATTGCCGCCATTCCTGAGAAGCATCACCTGTGGTGAGCGTTGATGTAAGGGCCTTGGCCCGGACTTCAATCCAGTTGGAAATCGGGACAACAACGAGAAAAATGGAGTAGAAAAGATGGCTGGAAAGCGTCTTGAAAGTAAGCACAAAATCGACCGCCGTTTGGGCTGTAACCTCTGGGGTCGCGCAAAATCACCTTATAACGATCGTCAAACCGGCCCAGGTATGCATGGTGCCAACCGCGGCAAGCCAACCGATTATGGTCTGCAGCTGCGCGCCAAGCAAAAGCTGAAAGGCTATTACGGCGGCATCGGCGAAAAACAATTCCGCAAATATTACTACGAAGCCATCCGTCTGACCGGTGACTCGTCCCAGCACCTGATCGGCCAGCTGGAGCGCCGTCTGGATGCGGTTGTATACCGCGCCAAGTGGGCACCAACCGTGTTCGCCACCCGTCAGCTCGTGAGCCATGGTCACTTCAAAGTGAACGGCAAACGCGTGAACATTCCTTCGTATCAGTGTAAAGAAGGCGACGTCATCGAAGTGCGTGAGAAATCCCGTACACTCGCCATCATCATGGGCGCACGCGAGTCCGCCGAGCGTGATGTTCCTGAGTACGTCGCTGTTGACGAAAGCGGTTTCAAAGCCACGTTCGTTCGCGTACCGAAACTGGAAGACGTTCCGTACCCAGTACACATGGAACCAAATTTGGTCGTGGAATTCTACAGCCGTTAGTTTTTTACGGCAGACAATTCAAAAAGCCGCAGTTCGCTGCGGCTTTTTTTTTATCAGATTTTTACCCTCGCCCCTTGCGGGAGAGGGATACCGCAGCTTAAGCCGAAGGCTTATAGCGCAGGTAGGGTGAGGGGTATTATTCAAATATTTTTAACCCCTCACCCAGCTTTGGCTAACTCACCTTGTTCGTAAGCCTTCGCATCCCTCTCCCACAAGGGGAGAGGATAAAAGGAAATGTTTGAATTTTAGGCATTTTTAACAGGCCTTCAATCTTGCCGCGTTAGAATAGGGGCAAGAAAATACAGGGGTTTGCCATGAATGAAATTTTAGCTGCATTGACGCATAGTTACGGACTTGACTGGATTACCATGTTTTTTGGTGTGACGGCAGGTTATTTAATGGGACGCAAGGACAAGCGTGGCATTGTCTGCAATCTGATTGCCTGTGCGGCGTCATTCACGCTGGGGGTTATATCCCATCAATATGGCTTTACCGTATCAAGCGTTTTGACCATGTGTATCATGGTGCAGGCCTATGTCACGTGGACACGCGATGAGCGCGTAGCTGCCCAATTGCAGGAAACAGAAGCTGTAACAACTTAATGCGGGCCTGAACGGCGTGACAGGGACGGCACGTTATCCGGCGCGTTGTCGGCAACCCGATTACCATTGAAAAATAATCGCTCTTTTTTTAGCTGCAGAATGAGTGAGCTGTAAAGGACATCCACGGCTTCACGTAAAAATATCAGCAGTTCCTGTTCCGGTGAATTTGCGTTAGTTGCCGGTAAGGTGCTCTGTCGCAGGTCCAGTATATTATTGGCATCAACTTTGGCGCGGAGTATATCAACCAATGTAAGGGCCAGAGTGCCTTTTGTCAGAATGGCAAGCTCATTATGCTCTTTTTCTGTCATGGCAAACCAGGCACCATAGCTAAGCCTCAGGGCACGTATCTGGTATGTAACAGTTGTCACTGAAGATAACGCGTCTATGCGAGAAGACATGAGGGAGGGATATTGATGACCCAGCCATGTTTCGGCGGCATCCATAAACTGGGCTAGCCTATATAGTCCCCGCGGTTTCTCTACACAGTCGGCCCAGAATATTCCGTAGGACTGACGCATGTGCGGATCATGAAGATTGGGTAATGAACGCACCAGATTTTCACCGTGTTCATCATGAAGTGTAGGGCCAAAGGCCGCCCGGCGGAAATCGTGGCTCAGACCGCGCAATTTGTTATAGGTTTTACGCAGCATCCCCATTTCTTATGTCCTTTTCCCATTGAGCAGGGATGTGACAATGCCGTGCAGGGTACTGATTTCCTGATCAGTCGGCTGCGCGCGTGAAAACAGCGAGCGGATATTGCGCGAAATATATTCTTTCATTTCGGCCACACGGTAAAAACCGGCGCTTTGCAGCTCAGTATCAAGACGGTTGAAGAAAATATTGAATTCCTGCGCAGTGGCTGGCTGACTTTTACCAAGGGGCAGGGACAGTGCGTCAGCATTGAATACATGCTGCGACCATTCATAGGCAATCAGCAGGACCGATTGACCCAAATTGAGTGATGAAAATCCGGGGTTCAGTGGAATGGTAATCAGGTTATGCGCCTGTTCGAGTTCTTCATTGGACAGTCCGGCGCGTTCGGCTCCAAAGAGGAGGGCGACCTTTTGACCGTTGGTAATATTAATGTGCATGTCTTCCGCCGCGAAGCGCGGTATCATGACGGGCTTCACCAGATCGCGGGCGCGGGCCGTCGTGGCATACACCGTATGGCAATCGGCCACGGCTTCGGCCAGTGTCGCATAAACTTGTACGGGCGGCATGAGGGCGAGGGCGCCAGAGGACATGGCGTCAGCCCGTTCATTCGGCCAGCCGTCACGCGGATTGACCAGCCGCAGGTGGCAGAGGCCGCAATTGAGCATAGCCCGGGCGGCAGCCCCGATATTTTCCCCCATTTGTGGGTTTACGAGAACTATTACGGGCTGTGGCGTATTAGCCGTAGCATTCATCTGGGCATCCAGTTGGGGGCGGTCGGTTCCGGTCATGGCGGCACCTTCCCATAAATAGCTGAAAATTTCAAAGAATTAACTATTTTCATAATAATTTGACATGGGAAAAAATTAAGGATATATTAACAATACTTCCTGTTTACGAATTGTTAATAGTTTTTCTGCCGGCTGGTCCCCGGTAATAGAGGAGAAGATTATGAACACTTATGCGTCAGTGAATACCGCAGTAAATACTCACACAATTTCTGAGTTTGACATTATGGCTGCGTTTTCCCGCCTTGATACCGCTCGTAAAATGGCGCTTTTCGATCATTTAATGGCGCATCGTCCCCATGCTTATCGCAATACACTGCATGCTATCTGGCCGCAGGCCACCGAAGACGATGCCCGCAAGCTGGAAACTATTTTACGGATGCGCATTCGCCGTCTGCAGAATGTAGCGTAAAAACCCTATACTTTCTTTGCCAATCTGACTAAAACAGTTTCGTTGTAATTCACCCCCTGTTTCAGGGGGATTTTTTTGCCAGAAGGAATTTTAGAGGTAGTCATCATGGGCAATGTCGCTGTCGTCGGGTCGCAATGGGGCGATGAGGGAAAAGGGAAGATCGTTGACTGGCTGTCCAGCCGCGCCGACGTCGTCGTGCGTTTTCAGGGCGGGCATAATGCCGGGCATACGCTGGTTATCGACGGTGTTGAATATAAACTTCATCTGCTGCCATCCGGTATCGTGCGTCCGGGCAAATTGTCGATTATCGGGAATGGCGTTGTCGTTAATCCGTGGGCGTTACTTGAGGAGATGGAAACCGTTCGCGCCAAGGGTGTGACCATTACGCCTTCGACATTGAAAATTGCCGAGAATGTGAATCTTATTCTGCCGGTGCACCAGATGGTGGATCAGGCGCTCGAAGCTGCGCGCGGGGCCGGAAAAATCGGTACGACCGGGCGCGGTATCGGCCCGGCGTATGAAGATAAGGTCGCTCGTCGCGGTATACGCCTGTGTGATCTGGCGCATCCGGAACTGGTGAAACAGAAACTGGAGCAATTGTTGTTCCACCACAACGCGCTGCTCAAGGGTCTGGGCGCACAACCGATTGATCCATCTGGCCTGTATGATGAATTGATGGCGATTGCCGACAAGGTGCTGGCCCATGCTGCGCCGGTGTGGAAAGTCCTGGATGAGGCCCGCCATCAGAACAAGCGCATCCTGTTTGAAGGTGCGCAGGGGCTGATGCTTGATGTCGATCATGGGACATATCCATTCGTCACGTCGTCCAATACCGTATCCGGGCAGGCCGCGAGCGGGGCCGGGGTCGGGCCGAAAGCCGTCGGCTATGTACTGGGTATTACCAAAGCATACACTACGCGTGTCGGCACCGGACCTTTTCCGACCGAGCAATTAAATGAAGTAGGCGAGACTCTGGGGCGTCGCGGCCATGAATTCGGCACTACCACCGGACGCAAACGCCGTTGCGGCTGGTTCGATGCCGTGATGGTGCGTCAGGCGATCAAGGTTGGCGGGATTGACGGTCTGGCACTGACCAAGCTGGATGTACTGGACGGGCTGGACGAAATCAAAATCTGCGTCGGATATGACCTTGATGGCCAGATACTTGATTATTATCCCGCATCGCAAATTCTGCAGGCCAAGGTTACGCCAGTTTATGAAACCATGCCGGGCTGGAAGGAAACGACCCGTGGCGCGCGGAGCTGGGCCGATTTGCCGGCAGCGGCCATTAAATATGTGAAGCGCCTGGAGGAACTGGTCGAATCGCAGGTCACACTGCTGTCCACCAGCCCGGAGCGTGACGATACGATTCTGGTTCAGGATCCGTTCTTCGTTTGATTTACATTCTACGTAATACAGGGTAGAATCTTCTGTCTTAATCAGGGCGCGGATTCCTGCGCCTGCATCTCTGTATTGTCCCATGGCTGAAAATACACCCGCACCGCAACCTGCCACTGCTTCACCGACTGAAGCGGCGCCGTCCCCGCCGCCGAAGAAGATGGACAAGGTTATCTTCAAGGAAGAGATGGAGATTTACCCTGACATGCGCCTGCCGCATCTGGACCGGGGGGTGGTTAAAGCGTACGAGGCCAAAGGGAAAGAGGGAATAAAAGCCTTCGCCATGATCTGTGAAAAAAATATCGTACCCCAGTTTGATATGGCACAGAAATACATGAGTCTTGTTACACCCCATATACCCAAACTTATCGGGACAGGGACTGTTTTCTGGCCGCTGGATAACCGCGAACACGCGGTGTTTTTGTATGAGAACAAGCTTGGTAAAAGCATTACCGAAGGTAAAAACCCATATTGCCTTGGGATAAAGCCGGAGATCGTCCTTAATACCATCTTCCGCAATCTGATCGAAGCGTTTCGCGCGATGCGTGATTCCAATTTCGCGCATGGCAATATCCGCGCCACCAATATTTTCGATGGCGGGGCAGAGGGGTATGAAAATGCCATGCTGGGTGAAATGCTCTCAACCCCTATGGGATATTCGCAGCCCGTATTGTACGAAACCATTCCGCGCGGTATCGCAACCCCGCTGGGGCGCGGCCCCGGCAACATGTCGGATGATTTATATGCCCTGGGCGTTACACTGGCCGTTTTGATGCGGGTGCATGATCCGCTTGAAGGGCTGGGGCCGGAAGAAATTGTTCTGAAGAAAATTGAAATATCATCATTCAATGCGCTGGTGGGCACTGACCGCTTTCCTGGCCCGGTTCTTGAACTGCTGCGCGGACTTCTGCAGGATAACGAAGAGCTGCGCTGGAATTTTGACGATATTATTACATGGCTGGAGGGGCGCCGTGTTCCGGCCAAGCAAGGGTCGGTGGCGATTTCCAAGGCGTCGCGCCCGCTGGAATTTGGCCGCAAAAAATTCCTTCGCCCCCAGCATCTGGCGATTGAGTTGCCGCGTGAGTCCGCCGGCGCCGCTCAATCGATTGAGAATAACGAGATTTATCTCTGGCTGAACCGGTCGGTGCAGAACAAGGAATATGAAGTGCGGTATGAAGACGCAATTACCAATGCCAAGAAGAACACGGCAGGGAATGCGTATGTTGACCGTCTGGCGTCGTTTGTGTCCATGGCGCTCGCGCCTGGTTATCCCTTTATGTACAAGGAACTGAATTTTTTCCCCCATGGCTTTGGCAATCTTCTGGTCGAAGCTGTGGTGAACAAACGCGACCTGGGCACATTCGCGGACATTATTCAGAGCGAGATGATCGGGTTCTGGGGAAAATGTGCGGCAGAAATCCATAGCGGGTCAAGCGAGGCGATTACGCGGATAGAAACCTGCCGCACTATGTTGCGACAGGCATCCGCCGGATATGGTATTGAACGCTGTATTTATTATTTATCGCCGATGGCTCCGTGCTTGAGTGACAAGCTTACAGATTTTTACGTTCGCACGCCGGAGGATTTCCTTCGCGCGCTTGAAATGATATCGCGGTCGAGTAAAAAGCCAGAATGGTTTCTGGACCGGCACATTATCGCTTTTCTGGGGGTGCGCGATAAAGCCGTTATTGAACCATTTCTGGCAGATGTGAATTCCACGGAGCGGCATCGTCAATGCCATGGAGTTATCCGCATATTTGCCGCCATCCAGACACGCGCCCGCATGGAACCCTTACCGGGATTAACCTCCTGGATTTTTACATTTATGGGCGCGGTGATTGACCGTTACCATGACCGTCTTGAGCGCGACAGGGTGCGTGAAGCGCTGGAGAAAATCAAGGATAAGGGCAATCTGGCCAAGATGGCCGAATTGCTGGACAATTTCGATAAGCTGCAAATGGATACGAAAATGTATGCGGCAGCCATGCGGCATTATCAGGCGTTGAAGACTGAGCAGCTGCGGCTGCATGAAGAACTGATGACCAATAAGCATTTTGGCATGGAAACGGGGCGCCAGACAGCTATGGCAGTGTCAGGGTCCATCGCCGGACTGGTTGTGATGATTTATTTATTTGTAAGCCTGGCAGGTTAAGCATGGCACGAAAGAATTCGATGAACTGGCGAAAGCGTATTCTGGTTTGCGTGATGATGCTGTCATCCGTGGCGGCACTACCCACAACCATTGTTTTTTTCGTGGGAATGCTGCCCACTATCGTGTCGCGGTTTACGGACAGGAGCAGGGGAAAAACCCGCGTTCTGACGGTAGGCTTTATGAATTTTGCCGCGTGTTTTCCCTTCTGGTATCAGCTGATGCATAAGGGGCATAACTTCCCCAATGCCGTCGAACTTATCTCGCAACCGTCCACCATTGTCATTATGTATGCCGGCGCCCTGATGGGATATCTTATCGAATGGGGATTGGCCGGGATAGTCGCCAATGTGATGGTCGGGCGGGGCTGGAAGCGTCTTGAGGCCCTCAAGGATGCGCAGAATGAACTAATCCAGCGGTGGGGGCCGGAAGTGGCAGGCGATATGCCCCTGGATATAGATGGCTTCCCGCTGGATACCTCCAAGCATTAAGCCCTAAGTATTAAACTAAATTTTAGACATTATTAAGAATTCGTTCTAAGCGCCCTTATATTATAAAGAGTGGGATGTTCCGTGCGATGCGGAATATAAAAATGTTTCCGGTCAACGGGACGCTATGGGTGAGTTCTTTATGCTGGGTAAGATTAAATCTTGGCTGAAAAGTGAAGATGCTGCGACTGCGGTCGAATTTTCCATGGTCGCGTTTCCGTTTACCTATCTGCTGATGGGCATCATTGAGCTGTCCCTGATGTTTGCGGCGATGAGTACGCTGGACGCCGCCACCAACACGGCAGCCCGCTTAATCCGCACCGGACAGGTACAGCAGACGAACGGCGACCCCGAGCAGATGTTCAAGGACCAGTTATGCGCGGCGGCATCCGTGTTTCTTGATTGTGACGATCTGCAATATGAAGTTATCAAGCTGGATGGATTTTCGGATTTCGATAGTTATCCCCCGTCCTTTGATGAGGAGGGCAATCTGATTTCATCCGGATTTGACCCTGGCGAAGTGGATGACGTTGTTTTAATTCGCTCTGCTTATAAATACCCATTAATGACGCCGTTGCTGGGCAGCGCGTTTGCGGACGCCAGCAATAATTCAAAGCTGATGATGTCGACGGTGGTGCTGGAAACCGAGCCATATGACGTGATGCAGGTGGTGGACGAATTATGATATTTGCCGACTGGTTTTACACGCGCGATTTTATCAAATCATGGATTGACGATCAGCAGGGACTGGCCGGGCTAGAAGCTGCGATGCTGTTTCCGCCCATGATTGCGTTGCTGTTTGGGGTATTCGACCTGGGAAACGGCATCGTTCTGTCGCAAAAGACGATTAATTCATCCCAGATCGCCGCCGATCTGGTGTCGCGAAACCGGACCGTGGATGCAGGTAGCGCTGAAGATATTATTGCCGGGGCAAAATTACCGTTTGAACCTTATGCCCTAAACGGTTTTGGTATCGATATCGTCAGCGTTGAGTTCGATGCGCAGAAAAAGCCGGTTGTCCTGTGGCGGCAGACGCGCGATATGCTGCCGAATAATGCCGCCGTCGCCAGTGTCGAAGGGTTGGCGGATGACGGGGACGGAATGATTATCGTTACTGTGCAATACACATATGTTCCGAAATTCGCGCAGTATTTTATAGGGGATATGAACTTTTCAGAAGTAGCGTTCAGCCGTGGCCGGCGCAGTTCAACCGTAACATGGGAAGGATAATAAAAATGAAAAACAATTTCCCTGCATTAAGCCAGATAAGAAAATACATACGCGACACATCGGCGGCAACTGCCATCGCATTCGCGATGGCTATCCCCATTGTGGTCGGGTCGGCTGGGTTTGCTGTCGACCTGTCAATGGCGCATATGGTGAAGCAGCGCCTGTCACATGCGATTGATGCCGCCGCACTGGCCGCTGCGTCGATAGGCGGAACGGATGCCGAGGTGACAGCCAAGGTTAATCAGTTTTTTTATCAGAACTATCCGGAAAATAAAATCGGCGCGACTTATGATCTGACTATTCATATCGAAGGGGATGACCTGACAGTGTCCGCCAAAGCCGATTATGAGACGAATTTCGCCAAGTTCCTAGGCGTCGATGAAATGACGGTGGATGCGCATACAACCGTAACCCGTGAGATACTGGGGCTTGAAGTTGTACTGGTACTGGATGTGACCGGGTCGATGAGCGCCAATAACAATATCGGCGCTTTACGCACCTATGCGCAGAAATTCCTGGATACGCTGTGCCGGGAAGACCGCACCTATGACCAGTATGGCAAGATTACGTCCGCCAAATGCCCAAGCCTGGTGAAAATAGGTATCGTGCCGTTTGCCACCACGGTGAATGTCGGGCCGTATGGGCTGGGTAAAAACCCAAGTGGCACCACCTATGATACCGCGTTTGTTAATAATCCGAACGGCAAGACGTTCAATCAGGGTAGTTCGACACAATGGTGGGGATGCATCCTGGAACAAGCGCCGCCGAATGACACGAAAAATTACGGGGCCGGATGGAAATGGAACATGTATAAATATTCCAACACCTACCCGAATAATGGGTGTAACAAAGCCTATATCCTGCCGCTCACCAATAGTTATGGTTCGGTCAAAAGCAAAATCAGCAGCCTGACGGCGTCTGGCAATACGCTCAGTAACCTGGGCATGGTGTGGGGATATCGCGTGATCTCGCCAGAGGCCCCGTTCCGTGAAGGGGTCGCCTGGACCGACAAGACGGTGAAGAAAGTCGTTCTGTTCATGACCGATGGCGATAATAATATCGGGGGTTCCTATAGTGGTTACGGCCCTTGGGCAACCTATAGCCTGACCGATCATGACCTGGATGAGAAACTGAAAACGACCTGCGAAAATATGAAAACAGATGGTATTACGATTTATACCATCACGTTTACATCAGGTATTAACGAATCGACACGGTCGTATTTTCGTAATTGCGCATCCGAGCCGGAGAAGTATTACAATGCTCCGTCTCAGTCCGACCTGGAAGACGCCTTTGATGCTATTGCGCGGGAACTGTCGAACATCCACATCAGCAGTTAGCAATTATTGGCTTTTGGCCTGCAAATCGTGGTTTTATCCGCTTCCGCTGCTCAAATACCTAAACGTATTCTGCGCTGCGGTTCTCTAAAGCCACGATTTTCGGCACAAATCCTTCAATTGCCGACTTGTAAGGACATAATGTCGAAAAGTTTTAGGTGAATGTTTTTTGCTATCCACTTGAGATGAAATTCAGATTTCATTAATCCCTATTTGTAAAATTGGTTTATAGTGAATTAAGAATTTAGGGATAACAGGGCGGAATGTCGTCATACCGGCGCAGCAAACAACGAAGCGGAGCAATACGGGCAGCCAGTCTGGCGGTGCGTTATAGCCGTTATTCGCCTATTGCCCTGACCATTTTATCCGCGCTTATTCTTTTCTCGTCTTTGGTTAATCCAAATTTATGGAGCGGGTCGCGCACGGCAATTACTGATGCTAGTGAGCCGGCGATACGTTTCGTTGGGGCCCCGTTCCGTGCCATCAGCGAGGCCATTGGCAATGTCACCGGCCTGACGCGCATTCGCGCTGAGAATGCCCGCCTGTTAAGCGAAAACGCCCAGTTAAAAGAATGGTATCAAACCGCCATGTTGCTGCGCGCCGAAAATCAGTCACTCCGTGATCTGCTGAACGTCATTCCCGAACCGGACCAAAGCTATATCACCACGCGCGTGATTGGCGATTCCGGCAGCGGGTTTATCAAAACGCTTTTGCTTGAGGCCGGGACGCTGGATGGTGTCAAGGAAGGTCAGGCTGTGTTGGGCGGACAGGGTATGATTGGCCGTGTTATCGAAGCGGGCCAGAACGCGTCGCGTGTATTATTGCTGACCGATATCAACTCGCATATCCCGGTTATCATCGAAGGCGCCAACCAGCGCGCCATACTGGCAGGCACCAACGAAGATCATTTATTTCTGCTGCATTTGCCGCCTGATATCCTGATTAAAAAGGGTATGCGTATTGTAACATCGGGGAGCGGCGGGAGTTTCCCGTCCGGGCTGCCGATTGGGGAAATTATCGATGTCAGAAACGGCGACCCTGTGGTGCAGCTGTTCTCTGACCCATATGCTGCCGGGTATGTCCAGGTTGTAGAAAAGCCGCAGAACCAGAATGTTCTTAACAGCATGCGCGACCTGACTTCAGGGGATCGGTAGCATGTCTGAGACTGCGTTATCCGGTTTACGGGCGCTCAAGATCGCGGGCGTATATGGGCTTATCTGCATTCTGTTCCTGCTCAACCTGATTGATATACCGGTGTTCCACCCTGAGACAGGGCGGCAGGCATTTCTGCTAATCGGGATTTATTTCTTTATCATTTATCGTCCCAGGCTGCTGCCCTATCTGGTCGTGTTCCTGATCGGGTTAAGTCTGGATCTGGTTTCCGGCGGAATTGTCGGTCTTAACGCGCTTTGTTTTATGGTTCTGGCGATTATTTTGCGCGGGCAGCGGCGCTTCCTGCTCGGTCAGTCGTGGCAGGTCATCTGGGCTGGATTCTGTGTTGCGACGACGATGATATTGTGTTTCCAGGCGTTGGCGTATGGCCTGACATCGATGCATTTTACACCGATTTTTCCCCTCATTCTCAATATAGTGATTTCATCCTTTGTGTATCCCTTGCTGTTGCCGGTCATGATAGCCTTGAACAGATGGCTGGCTGACTGATATAAGCAGCTATGGACCGTGACCAGGAGAGAGTAGACAGTTTTACCCGCCGCGCTTTTATCGTTGGCGGGTTGCAGGGCATGGCTCTGGCTGTGCTGGGCGGTCGTCTGGCATGGCTGCAGGTTATTCAGGGTGAGAAGTATAAAACCCTGGCCGAAAACAATCGTATCAATATGCGTATTATTGCCCCGACACGCGGGCAGATCGTGGACCGTTTCGGTGTGCCACTCGCCGATAATCTTCAGAATTTTCAGGTGGTGATTACGCCGGAGCAGGTGGAGAGCCTGGAAAAAACATTACGTGATTTGCAGGCGATCATCCCCGTTGAAGAGAACAGCATCAAACGTGTGTTGCGTATGGCCAAGAAAAATTCGTCCTATGTTGCGCTGGAAATCCGTGATCATCTGAGCTGGGAAGAAGTGTCGGCTGTGGAATTGAATTTACCGCGTCTTGCGGGCGTGTCTGTGCAGGAAGCCGATTTGCGCAACTACCCATATAAAGATGCCACGGCGCATATTATCGGCTATGTCGGGCGGGTGAGTGAGCAGGACATGACGGATGATCCGTTATTGTCATTGCCGGGATTCCAGATTGGCAAAAGCGGGATTGAGAAACATTACGAAACTGTTCTGCAGGGAAAACCCGGCAAAGCCGAGGTCGAGGTTAATGTGCATGGCCGCCCGGTAAGGGAACTCAGCCGTGATTCCGGCGATGCCGGGGAACGGTTGGTTCTGACGATTGATGCCGAATTTCAGCGTTTCGTGCAGCAACGCCTGGCGACCGAGCGTAGCGCCGCCGCGATTGTGATGGATGTTGTGACGGGTGAAGTATATGCGCTGGCGTCCCACCCGAGTTATGATCCAAACGTATTTGCCGCCGGTATTTCGGCGATGGATTGGGAGCAATTGCGCGATGATCCGGCGCACCCGCTGAATAATAAAGTGACGGGCAGCGTATTTCCGCCGGGATCGACATTCAAAATCGTTACCGCGCTCGCGGGACTGGAAGCCGGAACGATTGACCGACACACGACGGCCTTCTGCCCCGGTCATTACGATTTTGGCGGCAACCGGTTCCATTGCTGGAAACAGGGCGGTCATGGCACGGTGAATGTCGTGAAAGCTCTGGCTGAATCCTGCGACGTGTATTTCTACAAAATGTCGACGCAGACCGGAATTGACCGTATTGCCGAGATGGCGCGCAAGCTTGGGTTTGGCAGTAATCTGGGGTTTGACATTCCGGATGTCAAAAGCGGGCTGGTGCCTGATCCAGCCTGGAAGCGCAGGGAGCGCAAGAGCGACCCTACCTGGCATCCGGGTGAAACCATCAACGCGTCCATCGGGCAGGGATATATGCTCGGGTCGCCATTGCATCTGGCGACAATGGTCGCGCGTGTGGTCAATGGCGGCAAGATGGTATCGCCGTGGATTGCATCCTATAAAGGTAAGGACAGGCAGCAGGCCTGGGCCGATACGGGCATCAAGCCCGCGCACATGGATATCATCAAGGAAGGTTTGATAGCGGTCATGTCCCCCGGCGGAACGGCGGTGGCATCACGCATCAAGGAACCGGGCATGGAAATGGGCGGCAAGACCGGGACATCACAGGTCAAACGCATTACGAAAGCCGAACGGGCGGCGGGGCTGCGGCAGGAAGATTTGCCGTGGCATTTGCGCCACCATGCGTTGTTTGTCGGCTATGCCCCTGTGGGCAATCCGCGTTATTCCTGCGCCGTCATTGTCGAGCATGGTGGCGGCGGGTCGGCAGTGGCCGCGCCGATCGCGCATGATTTACTGCTGGAAATCCAGAAACGCAACCCGGCCGCCAAAACGATGGAGGAAAACTGATGTCACTGTTCCATTCCAGTATTTCTTCGGACGATTTATCTTTTTTTGGCAAATTGCGTCAGATTAGCTGGGGGCTGGTGTTCCTGATTACCATGCTCGCCTGTATCGGGTTTGCGACGTTATATTCAGCTGCGGGCGGGAATATCGATAAATGGGCATCGCCGCAGATCATGCGTTATTTCTTCGCTTTCGGCCTGATGATTGCGGTGGCGATGGTCGATATACGCTGGATATTTCGTCTTGCGTGGCCGTTTTACGGTTTGACATTGTTCCTGCTTATTCTGGTCGACGTGTTCGGCCATATCGGGATGGGGGCGCAGCGTTGGCTTGACCTGGGTATCATGAAACTTCAGCCGTCGGAACTCGCCAAAATTTCCAGCGTGATGGCGCTGGCGCGGTATTACCATGGCAAGGAATTGATAGAAGTGCGGCGTATCCGCAATCTGTTCATTCCCGCCATGATCGTATTAGCCCCGGTGGCATTGGTTATTGTGCAGCCGGATTTGGGGACGGGCATGACGATTATATTTGCGGCGACCGCCATGCTGTTTGCCGCCGGTGTCTCCATCTGGCTGTTTATCGCGGGTATTGCAGCGGCGGCGGCGGCCATTCCCATTGCGTGGCAGTTTATGCGGCCGTATCAGCAGGACAGGGTGAAGATTTTCCTCGATCCGGAATCTGACCCGCTCGGCGCCGGGTTCCACATTACCCAGTCGAAAATCGCGCTTGGCTCGGGTGGTGTGCTGGGCAAAGGATATTTGCAGGGGACGCAGTCGCATTTGAACTTCCTGCCGGAAAAACATACTGACTTTATCTTTACCATGTGGGCGGAGGAATGGGGCCTGATTGGCGGGTTATTCCTGATATCTATTCTGGCGCTGATTATCCTGTACGGGTACTGGATCGCCTTCCGTTGCCGGAACCAGTTCGGCCGGTTGCTGGCCTTCGGCCTGACCATCAATTTTTCGATTTACGTGCTGATTAATATTGGCATGGTCATGGGGTTATTGCCCGTGGTGGGAATCCCGTTGCCGCTCATGTCCTATGGTGGCACAGCAATGATTACCGTGATGCTGGCCTTCGGGCTGATTCAGTCTTGCAATGTGCATAAGGATGCACGATTGCCAAAGGGATTCTGATTTAGTGTGTATATTCGATTAGCATGAAAAATTAGGGAGGCGAGGGCCATTATAATTGGCATCCCTTAGTTCTTGCTCTTTCCTAGGGTCGTAAAGATACGGGCCTGATTGCGGTGGTATCAGCTTGAGCGGCTTCTTATCAACAATTTCACCCAGAACGCGCAGTTGCGAGTCTTTGTAACCTTCGTGCAAGGCGCTTAGCGCTTTGTTGGTAGACTGACGAATTGTTTCGGCAATGGCTTCCTCTGCCGTGATAATAGCACCGACGACTTTTGCGCCAAGACCATATTGCGGTTCTCCATCCCGAAGCAGTGACGATGCAAGTTTGCGGTTAACGGCGATATCGGTTGCGGCCTTAAGGGGATCGGAGATGATTTTTATCAGTCTGGATATCCCGTCAATTGAAGACGGGCCTGTATATGGGGTAATTTCAGATTCTGTGACAGGTCTGCCGGCGACAGTCTGGCTAAATTGGGTCAGGAAATCCCTAAAAGGAGCGCCATTGCTTTGTTCCTTAAATATCCTTGTTAAGGATAGGGTGGCTCGTGTCATGTTTCACCTCCTGTAAATTATATTTGAAGAAAATATATTATTGACATAATAATGTCAAGAAATATTTAAACTATAGAGTTTTATAAAGGGAATTGGGTCCAAATTAAGTTGCCGCCAAGTGTTCCCCGCAGCACCAGCCCGATGCCCAAGCCCATTGGAAGTTAAAACCGCCGAGCCAGCCAGTCACGTCCAGCACTTCGCCGATAAAATAGAGACCGGGGACTTTCTTCGATTCCATAGTCTGGGAGGAAATATCCGTGGTACTGACGCCGCCCAAAGTCACCTCGGCGGTACGGTACCCTTCGGTGCCCGCCGGGGTCAGAGTCCAGTTGTTCAGCAAATTCGCGACATCGGCGATTTTCTTGTCCGATAAATTCGCCATCTGGCCGTCATGGCCGGACAGGGTGGCGAGGGCGATTGCGAGGCGGCTGGGCAGTAATTCTTCAAGCACAGTGCGCAATTGTTTTTTGGAATGATCCTTGCGCGCTTTTTTCAGCCAGTCGAGCGCGTTGATATGCGGCACGAGATTGACGCCGATGGTGGTGCTTTCGCGCCAGTAGGATGATATCTGCAAGATCGATGGGCCGCTGAGGCCACGATGGGTGAAGAGCAGGGCTTCGTCAAATTTGGTTTTGCCCGTGGAGACAACAGCCGGGTCGACCGACAGCCCGGTCAGGTCGGCGCAGAGCTTCGAGATATTATCGGTGAAGGTCAGCGGCACCAGCCCGGCCCGGGTTGGGACGATGTCATGGCCGAATTGTTCGGCGACTTTATAGCCAAACCCGGTCGCGCCGATTTTCGGGATGGACAGGCCGCCGGTCGCGATGACGAGGGACGGTGTATAGGTAATCCCCTTGGCGGTCTTAACAGCAAAGCTTTCAGTTTTGTCGACCCATTCGACATGTGTGCCCGTCCAGAAAACGACACCCGAATTTTCACATTCCTGGATGAGCATCTCGATAATCTGCGTGGCTTTATCATCGCAGAATAATTGCCCACGGCCTTTGTCGTGATATTTGATGCCGTATTTTTCCACCAGCGCGATAAAGTCGCGCGGCGTATAACGCGACAAAGCCGATTTGCAGAAATGCGGATTGGTGGAAATGAAATTGGCGGGTGACGTGTGGATGTTGGTGAAGTTGCAGCGTCCCCCGCCGGAGATACGGATTTTCTCGCCGATTTTTTCCGCATGGTCGATCAGCAGGACGGATTTTCCCTTGCTGCCCGCGCGCGCCGCCGCCATCAGGCCAGCGGCCCCGGCCCCGATGATGACGACATCAAATAACATGGTGGTTAGGCAGCGTCCTTAATTGCGATGCCTTTTTCGCGAAGCAGATCCTGCAATTCGCCGCTGGCATACATTTCCTTGACGATATCACAGCCGCCGATAAATTCACCCTTAATATAAAGCTGGGGGATAGTCGGCCAGTTGGCGTAATCTTTAATGCCCTGACGCAGGCCGTCGTCTTCAAGGATGTTAACCGATTTGAACGTAACGCCCAGATTGGTCAGGACGTTCACCACCACGGCAGAAAAACCGCATTGCGGGAATACCTGGGTGCCCTTCATATACAGCACCACATCGTTGGCAGCGAGGTCAGCCTTGATTTGCTCAAAAACGGCGTTATCGGTCATTATTTTTTTCCTTAGTTTGTTCTATTTATTTAGTTGCAAAGGTTTTAAGGGCAAGTGCGTGCAGTGTGGTTCCCATCTTATCCCCAAAAGCCGCATAGACCATTTGATGCTGCGCAACACGGGACATGCCCGCGAAGGCGGCGGAGGTAATTTCCGCCTGATAATGGTCGCCATCCCCCGCCAGGTCACGAATCACGATCTGCGCATCAGGGATATGCGCACGGATAATGGTTTCAATCTGGTCTGCGGTCATCGGCATGGGACGGTCTTTCTACCTTACTTTTATAAGTAAATTCAAATAAAAAAGGGCAAAGTTATAATTTAGAACAAAGCTTAAGGCTTTTTTTCTTCTTATGAAGCTTCACTGTAAGCAAAATTATGGCAAAAAATAATGCTATTCCCAGCCATAAGCCGACTTTAATCCAATCCCAACCATAACCATGATTAACTATGGCCAATTGGGGGTTATTGGGATCATAAATAACATCAACTTTATCTTGGATGTTGAGAGAGGTTAGACATTTCAGGTGATCAGCAAACTCGTAATATTTGTTATCAGGCGCTTTAAAATAAATTACTGGGATGCATGATTTCACAGGATTAAACCTTGAAAGTATGTACATAGAATCTTTTCGAATAACAGTTCCCTGAATATGCAGCCCATCACGTACAATGGTGTAAAGTGGAATAGAATGATACGCGCTTAATAATAGGCAACAACAAGTAAGGATAAATATCTTTTTCTCAGCAGGCCATTTTTTAAAAGAAAGGCAACTGGCGCAGATTGCAATAAAAATTATAATCTCGAATTGCATTCCAGTCTGAAAAAACAGAAATATAAATACTAACAAAAGCAGGATGGCGACGAAGCCAATCATGGCCAGAAATTTGTTCATTTTTACTCCCAATTAAAAACCGGCCCAAGAAGGCCGGTTTTTGTAATGATTTGTTTCTATTACGCGTTGGCGGCGCGGACCTTGTCGGCCTGGGATGGTTCACGCAGAACGTAACCACGGCCCCAGACGGTTTCGATGTAGTTTTCGCCACCGGTGGCCACTTCGATTTTCTTGCGTAGCTTGCAGATAAACACATCGATGATTTTGACTTCCGGCTCGTCCATACCTCCATAGAGGTGGTTCAGGAACATTTCCTTGGTCAGGGTCGTGCCTTTGCGCAGGGCGAGGAGTTCGAGAATGCCGTATTCCTTGCCGGTCAGGTGAACGGTTTTGCCATCCACTTCCACGGTGCGGGAGTCCAGGTTGACGGCGACGCGGCCGATCTGGATTTTGGATTGGGCATGGCCCTGGGAACGGCGGACGATCGCCTTGATACGGGCGATAAGTTCGGCTTTTTCAAATGGCTTGGTCAGGTAGTCGTCAGCCCCGAAGCCCAGACCTTTGATCTTGCTGTCGAGTTCGGCGAGGCCGGAGAGAATCAGAATAGGGATGTTGACCTTTTCGGCGCGGAGTTTTTTCAGCACTTCGTAACCGTGCATATCCGGCAGCATCAGGTCGAGAACGATAATATCGTATTCGTAGAATTTACCGAGTTCGTAGGCGTCTTCACCGAGATCGGTGGTTTCGACCATATAACCCTCGGATTTGAGTATCATTTCGATACTGCGGGCGGTTGAACTGTCGTCTTCTACTAGTAGCACACGCATGATGGGCTTCTCCCCTTTGAATAGATTCTGTTAACCTTAGTTAACATTCATATTAACAAATATTAAGAGGGTGCACAAATTAATTGTGACGATTCCGCCTAAATATATGAAAAATATAACTTTACGGGATTGGTGTCGGGGATGGGCCAACAATGCCCGAGGGGATGACCCCCGGCATATTGGCGTCCATATCGAAGCTTTTGACTAGCGACCCGCAGACCAGATTCCACCCGTCCACCAGCACGAAGAAGATAATCTTGAATGGCAGGGAGATAACAATCGGCGGCAGCATCATCATCCCCATGGCCATCAGAATGGACGAGGTCACGATATCGATGACGAGGAACGGGAGGAAGAGCATAAAGCCGATTTCAAACGCGCGGCGCAGTTCCGAAATCATGAAGGACGGGATAACGACCTGGAGCGGGACGGCTTCGGGTTTGCTGACATCCGTAATCTTGGCGGCATCCATGAAAAGTTTCAGATCTTTTTCGCGCGTGTGTTTCAGCATGAAAATCTTGAATGGGTCGGTCGCGCGTTTAAACGCGTCAACCTCGTCGATTTCTTCATTCACCAATGGCTTTATGCCGTCATTATAGGATTTTTCAAACACCGGCCCCATGATGAAAAAGGTCATGAACAACGCGAGCGACACCATCACGGTGTTCGGCGGAGTTTGTTGCAGGCCAATGGCCGAGCGCAGGAATGACAGCACCACGATAATCCGGGTGAAGGATGTCATCATAATAAGAATGGATGGCGCGAGGGACAAGACCGTCAGCAGGCCGAGCATCTGGACCACGCGGCCCGTCACCGTGCCGGGTTGATCGCTGCCGGCCATATCAAGCGAGAGAACCTGCGCCAGCGTGTCATGCGGCACAAAGCACAGCCCCGCCGTCAGCAGAACGACGAGCAGAGACAGTTTAGGCAGTTTTTTGCGTATCGTTTTCATCGACAGTGATTCCCGTTTCCACCACAGTTTCGCCTGTTGGGCCCAAGATAACAAGATGGTCCTTGTTATCTCTCCGCAGAAGAATGACCCGGCGGCGGGCATCCAATGGTAAAGCTTCGATAATTTTCAGGCGGCGTTTTGTGCCGGGTGCGACCATCAATGGCCCGTTCAGCCCGAGTCGTTTCAGTACCAGCCACAGCCCGCCCATGAGGGACAACACAAAAATAAGCGCCATGAAAAAGCGCAGGATATCAGGACCTTCCATCAGGAATATCTTTCAGCAGGGCAGGGTTTAAAACGGTGTCGAACGGATCTGGCTCGCCATTTGCTTTATAAACATAGGACAGCACTTCGGCAACGGCCAGAAAGGCTTCCGACGGGATGGGGCTATCCAGCTCCACCTTGGCTAACATTTCCGCGAGAGCCGAGTCCTCGCGGACCTTGATGCCATTGGCGAAGGCAAGCTGCAGAATTTGCTCGGCAATTTTTCCCCTCCCGGCAGCACTTATGCGGGGGGCACCGCTGGAATCGTCATCCGTTGTTATTGCCACGGCGGTCGATGACTTTGGTATTTTTCTTGTATTTGAAGGGGTTAGCTCGCTTTCCCCATTTTCCGCAATATCGATTTTTTCTGGCATGGTTTCTGCAAATCTTTAGCTGTGAGCCCGTACAACAGAACATAAGGGTAAGGTAAGGATCATGACAACGGATAATATAAGTCTTTTTCAGGCTATGAACGCAAAAATGCGTTATCTGACCCAGCGTCAGAAGGTTATTTCCCAGAACGTGGCCAATGCGGATACGCCAAGCTATAACGCACAGGACCTGCAAAAAGTCGATTTTTCCCGGATGCTGGAAAATGTCGGGACCAAAAACAAGATGGCAGTGAAACTGGAGACCAGCAACGCCGGACATCTTCTGCCTGTTGATGCATCGCCTAACCCGCGTGAAATGACCAACCGCAAGCCGTATGAAGTGAACCCAAGCGGCAACGGTGTCGATCTGGAAGAACAGATGATGAAATCCAATGATGTGCAGATGAATTACAGCCTGATGGTCAATTTGTACCGCGACAATATGGACATGATCCGTACGGCGCTGGGCAAGGCACAGTAACAGGTTAGGGGAGGCATAACATGTCAGATTTACTTTCAACCATGAAAATTTCCGGCGCCGGGATGCGTGTTCAGTCTGAACGTACACGCGTCATTGCCCAGAACGTGGCCAATGCCGAAACCACGCCGATGAAACCGGGTGAAAAGCCGTATACCCGCAAGACGATTTCCTTCAAAAGTGTCATGGATAAAGACCTGGGCGATAAAATCGTCAAGGTAGACAAGGTTGATGAAGACAAGAAAACGGACTATGTCATGAAGTATATGCCGGGCCACCCGGCTGCCGACGCCAACGGCTATGTCCAGACCCCGAATGTGAATACGCTGATCGAGATGATGGATATGCGCGAAGCCGCCAAGTCATACGAAGCGAATATGGGTATTTTCACCCAGACCCGCGATATGGCCAATAAGACAATCGATATGTTGCGTTAACGAATTTTGTGGTAAAATAGACAGGTAAGGACAGAAACATGGTTAATTCAGTCATCAATCCAGCCGCCGCCGCCAACGCCTATGACGCCATTCAGAAGGGCGCCATGTCCAATCCGGCTGCCGGGTCCGCTCCGGTCGGGAAGGCGTCTTTTGGTGATATGTTGGAAGATGTCGCGCGGTCGTCTATCAGTACCATCCGTGCGGGTGAACAGGCTTCCGCCGGGGGTGTAACCGGGGCTGTCGACCCGTTAGCCATTACGCAGGCCGTATCCGCCGCGCGTCTGACCCTTGATACCGTCGTAGCCGTGCGTGACGCCGCCGTCGACGCGTATAATAAAATCCAGGGTATGCCAATTTAATCATTCAATCTTAGTCTTTTGGGCTGCAAATTGCGTATTTTTGCGCTTCTGTTCTCGCGTACCTTTAAGTACGCTGCGATACGGTTCTAAAAATCCGCAATTTTCGCCACAAAATCCGTCGATTGTTTATTATTGTGACGTAGCGTCACGTCAGCTTGGTGCAGGCGGATTACCTGGAAACAGACCATATTTACTAGCAATTCTTATAATTTCTTTTTTCTGCATATCCTGGAAGATTTTTGTCATTTCATAGGGAATGTCACTCTCCCAGATACGGTGTTTGGGATTGGTCATGATACCGGGTTCTGCGGCTTCCAGAAGCTGACGGAAAGCAGTAACACCCATAAGGCTTGTGGCTTGAACTGTATCGTAGGCGCTTGTCTGTGGGGCAAGCTGTAATTCTCTATGCAGTGATGGCAATAACGCTGCCTCCACTTTATCAGAAATGGATAGATTTTTTTGGATAAAAGCCATCATGCGTTGCATGCGTGAATCATCAGTTAAAAATGGTTCTGCTGTTTCGGCTAAAGGGAGAAGATTTACGCTTTCTGCCGGAGCATCTTTAGGCTCACCAACAGCCTGCATCTTCAGATAAAAAGGAATGGATGTGTCAGGAACAAATATATTCACGGCCACTTCAAGGGTTTTAGGAGTAAACGGAATACCGTGCGCATCAAAAGCCCCGACGATAATATAGGAGGCTTGTTGTAATAAGAGCTGTTCGGGGGTTTGGCCAACCTTGCTCATGCCCATATCCAGAATGCGGGCGGCATCCATAGAAGCTTGCTGGGCATTAGCTTGCGCTTGAAATGTGCGTGTCCACCCGCGCATCTTTTTAAAATCCTTATCTTCACCTGTCATGTTGCCCTCCAAAATTTATTAATATTATGTAAATATTTGGGAATTGTCAATCTTTCTGATAGGCTTCGCGACCAAGGAGACAGACTATGTGCGGTATTGGCGGCGTATTAATGAAGAGCGGGCAGAAGATGCCGAATGCCGTTCTGGACAAAATGCGCGCGGCGCTGGGGAAGCGCGGACCGGATGGGCATGGTCAATTCAGCAACGAACATATCGGTTTGGTGCACACGCGTCTGGCGATTATCGATCCGACGGGCGGGCAGCAACCCATTACTGATGCCAAGGGTCGTGTCATTGTTTTCAATGGCGAGATTTATAATTACGTCGAAATCTGGAAGTCACTGCGCGAAGAATATAATTTCAAAACCAATTCCGACACCGAAACCATTCTGGCGCTGTATGACCGGTATGAACTCGATTTTGTCAACCATTTGCGCGGCATGTATGCGTTCGCGCTGTATGACCCGGCCATTCAGCGTCTGATCATCGCACGCGACCCTTTCGGCATTAAGCCTCTCTATATCACCGAGAACGCGAACTACATGGCGTTTGCCTCTGAGCCGAAAGCGATACTGCAATCTGGACTGGCTCCGTCAAATATGGATGTCAGTATCCTGCGGTCGGTCATTGCCAATAATTATATTCGCGGTATTACAACGCCCTATACCGAGATACAGCGCCTGAACCCCGGTGAGATGCGCGTTTATGAGTATGGCACACGGGTGCATAGTTCAACACGCCATGTTTTGCCGGAAACGATACCGCAGGATATTGATGAAGATGTTGCACTGTCGCAGTTGAATGCAGTGCTGGAAGATACCGTCGCCATGCATTGCCGGTCGGATGTCGGCTATGGCATTTTCCTGTCCGGCGGTGTGGATTCATCGACGATTATGCGTGTTCTTGCCAATCAGGAAAATCCGGAACGCATCAAGGCCTATACGGCGTATTTTGAAACGCCGGATGCCGCCGATGAACGTGATTATGCGCGGGCCGTGGCCGAAGCCTGTGGCGCCGATATGCACGAAGTATCCTTCGGTGCAGCAGATTTTACCACCTTATTGCCGCAGATCGCCGGGTATATGGATGACCCGGTGGCAGATTACGCGATATTGCCGACCTGGAAGCTGGCATCCGTTGCCGCGAAGGAACAGAAGGTTGTGTTATGCGGCGAGGGCGGGGATGAATTATTCGCCGGGTATGGGCGTTACCGTCCGCGCTGGTGGAAAGACTGGCGCAAGTCGTTCCGCGAAGATGATACCGGCTATGCAGATGGCTGGACGCGTTTGCAGCGCGAACAGGCGCGTGATATCGCAGGGTATCTGCCGAATGACTTGCTGGTGAAATTGGATACCTGTCTGATGGCCCATGGGTTAGAAGGGCGCACACCGTTCCTCGACCCTGAGGTTGCCGCGTTTGCGTTTGCTTTGCCGGATAATATGAAACTGCGGAGCAAAGATGGGAAATACCTGCTGAAGAAATGGCTGGATATGTCGTTGCCCGAAGCCAAGCCGTTCCGCAAGAAGCAGGGATTCACCGTACCTGTCGGTGTGTGGATGGCCGAAGATGCCAAGCGCCTGACTGCAACGCTGACATCCAATGCGTTTGTGCGTGAATTGCTAACTTCTGCCGAGGTGAGGCGTATTGGCGCCCTTATGCAGTCGCCCAAAACGGCGACGGAATGCTGGAGCCTGCTCTATCTGGCCCTGTGGTATATGGCAAAACAGGGGCGCGGGCAGGGTGGAATTGCCGATATGCTGGCGGCGTAAGCAGTTAAGCCATATTGCCACGACTCGGCTTCCGGCTTACAATCACTAGTATGAATGAAGAAGAGATCATCGAACTGGTCCGCCGGACCATCATGCTGAGCATTGAGCTGTCGGCCCCGGTTATGCTGGTCGGACTTGTGGTTGGCACCAGCGTGGCGCTGGTACAGGCGCTGACACAAATTCAAGAGGTGACACTGGTTTTCGTGCCAAAAATCCTGGCGATTTTCTTTGCCATGTTTGTCGGCCTGCCGATGATGTGTACAGCACTGATCGAATTCATGCAGTTCCTTGCTGATAAAATCATTGCGATTAAATAGAGGGGTAACATGACCCCGGATGACCTCAATACATTTTTGACCACCGGCGTATTTGCATTTATCCTGACCTTCGTCCGGGTTGGCACCACCATTATGATTATGCCGGGCATCGGCAATACCTATGTTCCGAATAATATACGCCTGCATTTCGCGCTGGGGCTGACGCTGGTGCTGTTCCCGCTGCTGCAGTCAAAAATGCCGTCGCCAATCCCGGCAACGGGGCCGTTATTCATCATGATTATCATGGAATTTATTATCGGTATATTTATCGGCACGGTGATGAATGTCCTGATGGCGGCCATCGACACCGCCGGCATGATTATCGCCACGCAGTCGTCACTGGCCAATGCGCAGTTGTTCAACCCGAGCTTTGCCACACAGGGTACCGTTATCGGCGTGTTCCTGACACTTACGGCCATGATGCTGTTATTTGCCACTGATATGCATCACATGATGCTGATGGGTATCATGGAAAGCTATGAGATGTTTCCTATCGGCAAATTGCCGGATATGGGGAGCGTATCCGAATTACTGGTGAAGCAGGTAGGATATGCGTTCCTGATTGCCATTCAGATGACAGCCCCGTTTCTGGTTATTATCCTGCTGCTGTATATCGGGATGGGCGTGATGTCGAAATTGATGCCGCAGGTGCAGGTGTTTATGCTGGCCGTGCCGGTGCAGATTTATCTGGCGCTGGTTATCCTGAGCCTGGTCATGTCGACGATGATGCTGTTCTGGCTGTCGCGCTTTGACCAAGGCTTTCATGTATTCTTCGCGGCAGCAGGGCGGTAATAAAAAAACCGCCGAAGCGGTTTTTAAATTCAGGTAAGTGTAAAACGGATTCTAGAATCCATCGCGCTCTTTGCGCTTACGGTCCATCTTGCGACTACGACGCACAGACTCGGCTTTTTCGCGTTTCTTCTTTTCAGAAGGTTTCTCAAAATCACGGCGCATTTTCATTTCACGGAAAATACCTTCGCGCTGCATTTTTTTCTTGAGGACGCGCAATGCCTGGTCGACATTGTTATCACGTACGGAAACGGTTACCACTTACAAATCACCCCTTTCAGGTCATAAATTCTGGGGTGTTTGTAACAGGTTACCCAGATAAAGCAAGGGAAATCCTTAATTATTTCGGGCCGGAAGCCGCGACAGGGGCCGGGGCGGGGCAGCCGTGCTGGACCTGATCGGCCAGTTTGCCGGCAAACTGTTCGGCCCCGCGTCCGCCACCAGTGCTTTTATCAATCAGGTGACCTAACGCTGCTGCTGCCAGAACGGATGTGGTGGAGGCAGCGGTCGGGCTTGTGCATTTTGCTGTGGCATTTAAAGGCTGGGCTGGGGCAGATGCATTTGTCTGGGTGGAGGCGCATCCGGTAAAAGATGCTGCCAATGAGGCTGCTAAAACCAGCTTTGTCCCCATTTCCGTACATTTTGCCATTAAGTTATCTGCCATTATATTCTCCCGGAATTCACCAGGATAGTAGCCTGATACGGGCCAGATGTCAATAATTATGAAAATTTTAATGGAGGTCTATTAGTTCGTTTGCTCAAAAATATGACGATTTGAGGAGTCAAACTCAGTTCGTTCCGTGATTTTTTCAGGACAGTTACCCTGCACAGTATATTCCATTGGCCGATGGGCCGGTGCAAGGAGCCTCTTGCGAGGGCAGCGGGTTGATACCTGGCTTTTACCGTTAACCGGAACAATCCGGCGCGATAAAAGGAGTATGCTTTATTCCTGATCTTGTCGTCTTATCATAGAAAACAAAAGCAGGCGTGGGCGCCCACAGGCGCTGATCTTTTGTGCGGCACTTTTTCAGCCGCAGGATACGTATCGAGGTCAACATATCAGGGTATATTTTATCTGTCAAGGAAAATAGTCCTAGTACATTGCGCTATTATTTATGAAGAATTTTACCTAAAATTAATTATTATGTTAAATAATGGGCGTAATAAAGGATAAAAATGGTTCAAAGCACGCAAAAGCTTGGCGGAGGGGAAGATTCCCTGCTGGCCGAAAAATCCGTTGAGACAAAAGCCCCCGGTGGAACGGCGACAGCAGCCGTTGGCGGGAATGGGTTCCGTCCGGCTGGCCAGGCACGCTACACCATGGATGAAAATACGGGAGGTGAAGGAACCGTGCGGGCCGGGGCGAGTGTAACCGCCACTGTCGGGCAGGGAATTTCCGCGTCTGCTTATGCCCAGTATGATTTGACTAAAGGTGATACTCAGGTACGTTTGGGTTTAAGCGCGGATTATAACAAGGCGTCCGGGCATAGTTTATCAGTTGGCGGGCGTGTTGATCACAATACCGGCATGGCAGCTGGGCCGGTGAAAGATATATCCGTTTATGCTTCAGGCGTTGCGTCCACCGATTCCAAGAAGTCTGGTGTCGAGGCGGGTGTTTGCGGGACAGCCAATATCCTCGGCCATAACGTAACCGGATGTGCCGGCGCGAATAGTAGCCGCGGCTTCGTTATCGGCTTGGGCACAAGCTTTTAAAGCCAGGGGCGCTCAGCGTTGCGCTTTTCTTCATAGCTATTGATGAAGCCTTCTTTTTCCATCGTCAGGCCGATATCGTCCAGCCCGTTGACCAGGCAGTGCTTGCGGAATGCATCGACGTCGAAATCATAAGCCGTATTTCCGGCCATGATTTTCTGGCTTGGCAAGTCGATAGTAATGTCGAGTTTATCGTCCCCGCGATTCATCAGTTCATCCACCTGCGCCTGTGGCAGTACGATGGGTAGGATGCCGTTCTTGAAACAGTTATTGAAGAAGATATCGGAATAACTGGGCGCGATAATGCAGCGTATGCCGAAATCAAGCAGCGCCCATGGCGCATGTTCGCGCGACGACCCGCAGCCGAAATTTTCACCCGTCACCAGAATGGATGAGTGGGTATAAGGTTCGCGGTGCAGGACGAAATCAGGTTTCTTATTTCCCTGTTCGTCAAAGCGCATTTCATAGAACAGCCCGGCGGCCAGCCCGGTACGCTTGATGGTGCGCAGGAATTGTTTCGGGATGATCATATCCGTATCAACATTAATCAGGCGCAGCGGGGCAGGGATAGAAGTCAGGGTTTTAAAGGGTGTCATGAGTCAGCCTTTCAAAAAATGATTTGTAAAAGAACGAAAAAATAAAACGGAAGCGCCGGCCACATCATCAGCATGGATGGGTAATAAAACACTGGGCGGCGCATGTCAGTAATGTCAAAATCAGAACCGTCTTCGTGGAGTAACAGGCGTGTATCGGTCACAGTGATGTCCCCATCTCCGTCATTATTCTGGATGTGAGGGATATAAGTTTCACCCATATCAGCGTTGCTGACCTCAGTGTGGGTAATGGTGTAACGCGTTCCCTTGGGGATTATCTTGCTTTGAAGGATATCGGGAATATTATTTTTTGTATTCAGGCAGCCATCTGTCGATCCTGTTCCGGTAATTGGCTCTGTCTGAATATAGCCATTAAAAAAATGGATGCAGGTGTCCTGTCGCAGGACAACGCTCATACCATTTGCCGGAAAGAATAACGGGTTATCTGTTTTCTTTAAAAAATAGAAAGGAATTATCGCGATAAAGAGTGCCAGTGATATGAGGACTGCTATGCGCGATGATTTATAAATCAGCCATAACCAGAGGGCCATAAAAGGGGTGGCCAGCGCAAATCCCGACCAGCCCATATTGACCGCACCGCCATAGGTAAAGAGGGCGCATAAGCTGATCAGGAGGAAACGGATGAGCGGGGTAGCAGGCAGCCTCATTTAAATTCACGAATGTCTGTAAGTTTCCCCGTAATTGCCGCGGCTGCTGCCATGACCGGGGACATCAGATGCGTGCGGGCGCCGCGGCCCTGACGGCCCTCAAAATTTCGGTTGGAGGTGGAGGCACAGCGTTCGCCCGGGTTCAGGCGGTCTTCGTTCATGCCGAGGCAGAGCGAGCAGCCCGGTTCACGCCATTCAAATCCGGCAGCGAGGAATATTTTATCCAGCCCTTCGGCTTCGGCCTGTGCCTTCACCAGGCCGGAACCGGGGACGATCATCGCCTGCACATGCGCGGCGACATGCTTGCCCGCCACAATTTTGGAGGCAGCCCGTAAATCTTCGATACGGGCATTGGTGCAGGAGCCAATAAACACTTTATCTATTTTTACATCGGTAAGTTTTGCGCCAGCCGTCAGGCCCATATAATCCAGCGCGCGTTCCATCGCCGCTTTTTTATTCACGTCTGTTTCATCGGCGGGGTTGGGCACGATGCCCGTGATCGGCAGCACATCCTGCGGTGAGGTGCCCCAGGTCACGGTTGGCGCGATATCCGCCGCATCGATATGGATTTCCTTATCGAATTTTGCACCATCATCCGTCGGGAGTGTCTTCCACCACGCGATGGCCTTGTCCCAATTCTCACCTTGCGGGGCCATCGGGCGGCCTTTCAGGTAAGCGAAGGTCGTTTCATCCGGGGCAATCAGCCCAGCGCGTGCGCCCGCCTCGATCGACATATTGCAGATGGTCATGCGGCCTTCCATCGACAAATTGCGGATGGCGGAGCCCGCATATTCAATGACGTAGCCTGTGCCGCCCGCCGTGCCGATAATGCCGATGATATGCAGCACGATATCCTTGGCGGTCACACCGGGCGCGAGTTCGCCGTCGACCGTGATACGCATGGTTTTGGCAGGTTTCTGGATAAGGGTCTGCGTGGCCAGCACATGTTCAACTTCGGATGTGCCGATACCAAACGCCATCGCGCCGAACGCGCCATGTGTCGAGGTGTGCGAGTCACCGCAGACGATGGTCATGCCCGGCTGGGTGAATCCCTGTTCGGGGCCGATGACGTGGACGATACCCTGACGTTTATCGTTCATGCCGAAATAGGTGATGCCGAATTCCTTGACGTTTTCTTCCAGTGTTTCCACCTGCAGGCGGCTTTCCGGGTCTTTGATACCCAGATTGCGCGCCGTGGTCGGCACGTTATGGTCGGCAACCGCGAGCGTCGCCTTCACATTGCGCACTTTGCGGCCTGCCATGCGCAGCCCCTCAAACGCCTGCGGCGAAGTGACTTCGTGCACCAGATGCCGGTCGATATAGATCAGGCAGGTGCCGTCTTCGGCGCGGTGGACAATGTGGGAATTCCAAATTTTTTCGAATAATGTCTGTGCGGTCATCTATCTGGTATAACGGAAAAAATGCTGGTTTCTCAAGGAACAATGATGATTCTGACGAAATTTCTTGCATAACGGACATAAAATATTGTATTTGCATAATCCATGAAAAAATCCATGTCCACAGCTACCGCCGCCGGCCTGTTTTCACTGGGGGCCGTTTTCACCGCCGCTGTAACAGGCAGCGGTGCCGTAGATCAGGTTATACGTGCCGATATCGAGATTGTCTGTCATTCAAATAAACGTCTGGTGGAAAGCGAACTGCGTCAGCCTGATGCCCGTCTGGAAATTATACGCCGCCATAAATACATTCCCTTTATGAAGAGGGATGTGCTGTTTAGCGTTAGCGTTAGTTCGCTCTCTCCGCGCGATAATATTCCTGCCGGTGCCTTTGGCGGTGTTTCCTTTGTGAATAGAGAATTTTATCCTGGCGCAGGGCCGCTGGGTGCGCTGACCTATATACCCAAGTCGCATTGCGTGGGGACATATTTCACGGCAGGGGCGGATCATGACGTGCACGCTAAGCTAGCCCCTTTCTGATTTACCATAAATTTACCTTTCTTGTTCATACTGATGGGAACAAGAGAGGGTACTATGGCTAAAGGTCCAAAAGATTTGAAAGAACCATTTTGTCGCGCACGGGATGGGCATATGGAGATTGTTGATCCAAAAACACATAATGTTGTGGCGCAGT
>CAMLMM010000002.1 GCA_946481105.1 uncultured Alphaproteobacteria bacterium | reverse complement strand
GCTATATCACCTGTGCCGCCGGCAACATCCAGATAACGAAGATTAGGGGTCGGGCGAATGCGACGGATCAGATCATCCTTCCATAGGCGATGGATGCCCAGTGACATGAGATCATTCATCAGATCATAGCGGCTGGCAACGCTGTCAAAAACGTCCAGAACCAGATTGGTCTTCTCTTGCGGGGTCACTGATTTTCTGCCAAACCAGAGGCTTTCAGGGTTCTGCATTCCCAAATCCTTTGTCAATAATAATGTCGGAGACATAGCATATGAAATTATTAAAGGCCATGGCAACAATTGCTGGTTTTACTATGCTGAGCCGTATTGCCGGCATGGCCCGTGATATGCTGACAGCCGCCTACCTGGGGGCGGGACCGGTAGCAGACGCTTTTTTTGTTGCCCTGAAATTACCAAACTTCTTTCGACGCATTGCAGCGGAAGGTGCCTTCAGTGTGTCCTTTATCCCGCTTTATTCCAAAACGCTTGAGCAGGAGGGAGAAGAGGAGGCTGGCAAGTTTTCAGGTCAAGTTTGTTCTCTGATGACCATTATACTTTCCATTTTTACAGTAGTGGCAATGGTGGCAATGCCCTGGGTCATTCATGTAATTGCCCCGGGCTTTACGGATGGAACGGAGCGTTACAATTTAGCTGTAGTCATGACGCAGATGAGTTTTCCCTACCTGATGCTTATGTCTTTAACCTCTCTATGTGGAGGAATGTTAAACGCTCATAATCGATTTGCACCATTTGCTGCAGCCCCGATTATTTTTAACATGACACTGATTTTTGCGGTGCTGTTCTGCGCCAGTTTTTTTCCAACTATCGGACATGCCATGGCAATGGGCATTACTGTGTCGGGTATATTACAATTAGGCATGATGGCTTGGTTTGTCCGGCACTATAAAATAAAATTCATGTGGCAGCGTCCGGTCTTGACTGAAAAAATAAAGAAACTTTTTCGTCTGATGGGGCCGGGCACACTTTCGGCAGGGATTTTTCAAATTAATCTTTTTGTCGACATGATCGTGGCTTCGTTACTTCCAACTGGGGCAATATCATATCTGTATTATGCCGATCGCCTCAACCAGTTACCACTCAGTATGGCAGGCATTGCTGTTGGGACAGCGCTCCTGCCTATGCTGACCCGTGCTTTATCGGCGCATAATATGGAAGAAGCGCGGGACTTGTTTAATCGCTCTCTTGAGTTCTGTTATTTTGTGGCATTACCAGCGGCAGTTGCTCTCTTGATAATTCCGCTTCCGATGGTTGCCACGCTGTTTGAGCACGGCGAATTTACAACTAAGGATTCAGTGCAGACTGCTTATGTGTTAATGGGATATGGGCTTGGATTGCCCGCTTATATTGCGTCCAAAGTATTTATGACAGCTTTCTGGGCCCAGCAGGATACGGTTACTCCGGTAAAAATTTCCATTCTAACCGCATTAACTAATGTAATGCTTTGTTTGCTGTTCATTGGCTGGCTTGGGGTTGCCGGTATTTCATTGGCAACGGGTATTGTCGGATGGATGCAGGTTTACTTGCTGTATAAGCAGCTAAAAGGGAAGGAATCGCTGGAGTTTGACGCCCGGTTGCGAAACATTTTTCCCAAAATAACAATTTGTTCTTGCGCCATGGCCATCGTTCTGTCAGTCTTAAACTATGTTATGCAGCCGCTATTCACTGAAAGTCTTCACGTCAAGATCCTGGCACTCGTGGCCCTGGTAGGGGCTGGCGCATTAACTTACATGCTGGCAGTTCATGTCAGCGGTGTTTTAAAAATCAACGACATAAAACGATATCTGAAACGATCAAAAGGATGATCTTATGAAACGCATTCTATCTGGCATGCAGCCGACTAACCGTTTGCACCTTGGCAATTATCTGGGCGCTTTGCGTAACTGGGTTAAGTTGCAGGATGATCACGAATGCCTTTTTTGTGTAGTCGATATGCATGCCATCACCATGCCATACGATCGCGATCAGCTGAAAATATCGACACGCGAAATCGCGGCAGCCTATATCGCAGCGGGCGTTGATCCCAGAAAATCGGCAGTGTTTCCGCAATCGGCTGTTGGCGAACTTCACGCCGAACTTATGTGGTTATTGGCGACCATGACCCAGATTGGCAAGCTGGATCGCATGACGCAGTTTAAAGACAAAGCTGGCAAGAATGCCGAGAAAGCCGGGCTGGGGCTGTATGCTTACCCTGTGCTTATGGCGGCAGATATTCTGATTTATAAGGCCACGCATGTGCCTGTCGGTGAAGATCAGAAACAGCATCTTGAGCTGACACGCGATGTGGCGTCGACATTTAACCATCGATATGGTGTTGATTATTTCCCTTTACCTGAACCGCAAATATTGGGTGAAGCAACGCGTATCATGTCGTTACGTGACGGAACGCAGAAAATGAGCAAGTCGGCAGAGTCGGACATGTCACGTATCAATATGACAGATGATGCCGATATGATTGCCGATAAGATCAAGCGTGCGAAAACGGATCCTTTGCCATTACCATCAACGGTGGAAGAATTGCAGACACGCCCGGAAGCCGATAATCTGTACACGATTTACGCGACGCTTGCAGATACAAGCAAGGCACAAGTGGTGGCGGAGTTCGCAGGCAAGCAGTTTTCTGATTTTAAACCGAAACTGGCCGACCTTACCGTCGCTCAGGTTGCTCCTATCAATGCAAGAATGCGCGAATTGTTAACCGATACGGCAGAACTGGATCGGATTCTTCAGTCCGGCGCCGATAAGGCGCGTAGTGTTGCCGCTCCGGTCATTAAGGAAGTTCGGGAAATTATGGGGTTCTGGAGGCCTTAAATCCTGTTTGCATTTTTTCTGACAAAATAGCAAAATATGTATGTCACATCGTTATAAGGGTTTTATTTCCAGAATGAATATTTTTAAGGCAAGTATGCTGGTGGCTGTCGCAACGACGGCAGTTATATCCGGAACAGCAAGGGCTGATTATGTCGTTTGGATGGATGCCAAGACGCGCGCAACCGTATCTTATCCAGATAGCTGGAAGCAGATGAACAACCAGCAGCCCGATGATTTGATTACCTTGTCCGTTCCGTCAGGCGAAGACGAGGCAGTATGCCGCCTTCGCGCAAATGAGGATCGCCGGTTCCTGATTTATCCGGTTCGTTTTGGGGATGAAGTGCGGGATATTAATTTTACGGATGAGTTCTGGACAAATTATACATCCTCTTATGATCAGGTGAATATTATCCGCAAAGAGAATAATGCCGGACTGGGGCGTGGATTTGCCAGTATGACATTGATTTCTTATGTTTCACCCCCTGACGAGCCGATGAAGGAACGCGGCGGCATCATGGCTGTCACCAATTACCATGATAAAGTCTATGTGGCCGAGTGTTCTTCCTCAATTGTCAGTTACAAAAAATACCACGCGGCGTTCTTGGCGTTCTTTAAGTCCATCAACTTTAAGAAATCTTACCATGAGCTGGCCGTGGGGGATTACCGTAATTTCCTGAGCGAATGGGGAACAATTGATGTACCATTCCCGAATGCGGTTTCACGTTCCGTATACTAAATCTTGCTATTTCAGGGAATTCCTTTATCTCATTCCTTAAAAAGGAATGAGATATGTTTATACAAACCGAAGAAACACCTAATCCTCAAACCCTGAAGTTTATTCCAGGAGTGATCGTATTACCTTCTGGCACTGCGGAATTTTTAACACCCGAAGATGTAAAAGGACAGTCGCCATTGGCAGAACGTCTTTTTAGTGTGGAGGGCGTTAAATCAGTTTTCTTCGGAACAGACTTTGTTGCCGTAACAAAGTCTGAAAGCACGGCGTGGAATGATATACGCACCTACGTATTGGGTGTATTATTTGAGTTTTTCAGCCTTGGTCACCCGGTTATGACGGCGGTAGCCACAGGGGAAAATCAGGAACCACTTTCTGAAACAGCCCAAAAAATTGTCGATCTGATCGAGACACGCGTGCGCCCGGCCGTTGCCCGTGATGGTGGTGATATCATTTTCCAAAAATTTGAAAAAGGCATTGTGTGGCTGAAAATGCGTGGCGCGTGTGCTGGATGCCCAAGTTCAACAGTTACCCTGAAGATGGGTATTGAAAATATGCTCCGCAATTACATCCCTGAAGTGCTGGAAGTTCGCGCTGTTGAAGATTAATGTGCAGCACTTTCAGGCATGGAAAATAGAAATCCGAGCCAGCGCCAACGGGGATCATCAGAACCATCAAGTGGTGGCGCGGGAAGGGTGCAGTTAACACGCCCTTTATTATCTTCAAAAGGCGCGGGAAACTTCACCTTTGTTTCACCGCTTTTATCAGTTTGTGTTTCAAGCTTACCAACGCCTGAAGCGAAACAAGTCAATTTACTGATATCCTGCCTGGAAATGGAAGAAGCTATCGTGAAAGAAATCGCCGGTGGGTTTTTATCCACGATCGTTGCACTGGGGTGTACTGATGTAACAGGAAAGGGCAGTGATACAGAGGTTAGACGAAAGCGATCCATATCAGAAAAATCATCAGTCATTGTAAAACGTGGCAGTGTCGTACGCGCTGCCCCTTCTGCAATGACACCCGATTGCTGGCCAAAAGATGCGGCAAAGTTTTGTCGCGTTACAGCGGCAATGTACTCATCGCTGTACTCGCCAAAAGGATAGGCAAAATACAGAGGTTCCTGTTGCAGTTCTTCCCGAAAGCGAACGCGCGCCCTGTTTAAATCGGCGCTTATATCTTCCACTGTTTTGCCATCCATATGCCCGTAATTATAAGCGCTTAACCCTATCGTTGCGTTCTTATCTTTAAGAATGGTGCGTATATCGTCCCAATGCATTGTGTCGTCCGATTGGGTTTTTTCGGCGTTATCCAGCATTCCGGGTGAAATAAAAACAGCATAAGGGAGGTTATGCTTCTGCAGAAGGGGTAATGCATTATGCAGGAATGTGATGTCTGTGCCATCAAATGTCAGTAGAATGGTTTTGAGTGGCAATGGTTCATGTGCTTTTTGCGCCGCTAAAACGTCATCAATTCTGCTTGGATTATAATTATTATCCTTGTTGGCAATTTCAGAAATCTGGGCTGTAAAATTATCCTGACTTAATCCGGGTGTATCATCGGCATTTCCGCCAATGCGGAAATAGACATAGGCAATAGCAGCGTTCATATCCCCTGGGATAGTCGACGCGAATGCAGCCGTGCAGGGCAGAAAGGCGCAGCAGCCGATAAGGAATAACTTGCGGAGCATCATCCCGTGACTATAATCAGCCCCATGAAATTAGGCAACTGCGTTGGCATGAAAGGTTAATTCATTGAAAATACTCGCTCTAGATGTGTCTGTTTCAGGTTGTGCGGTTGCAATTTATGATGTGCAGACAGCAAATTTGATAATAGAGCAAGTGGATACCGAACGGGGGCAGGCTGAAATGCTGGTGCCTATGATCGACGCTATCATCAAAAAATCAGGGTTAACGCTGCGCGATATTTCGCGTATTGCAGTTACTTGTGGCCCCGGATCATTTACAGGTGTTCGTATAGGTTTGACCACGGCCCGAACTTTGGGGATGGCCCTTAATAAGCCCGTTTTCGGTATGTCGACACTTGATCTGTTGAGCAAATCTACAGATGCAGATTTGGTTATTATCGACACCAAACGCGGAGATTTCTATGGACAGGTAAAAGGTGAACAGCCACGTATATGGTCACAAGATGAAGTAAATAGCTTCAATGGCCTCATTGCCCAAGATGCAATGCCCGATGTGGGGTTGCTGGCACGCATCGCAGGAGATGTTCATTTACCTGAAAATTTTGTTACGGCAGAGGCGCCGCAGCCGGTTTACCTTCGGGGTGCAGAAGTTTCGCAGCCCAAAAACAAGACGGTTTTTCAGACCTAGGTTATTTTCAGCCAGGACAAGAAATCAGGCCCTGTGTAAACGGATGCAGCGCAGCCTGGCGCTGGCGGGTCACCTTCGTCACGACAGCGGTGCAGAACAGGGATGCCAGCTGCGTGGGCGGCGGCTACGCCGTAGGGGTCATCTTCAATGGCAAGGCAGCTTGATTTATCGATGGGAGCGCCATGTAGCTCTTCCATTCTTGCCAGGGCGGTCAAGTAAGGCATGGGATGAGGTTTTCGATTCACGTAATCTTCCTTGCATAAAACAAAATCAAAATAGTGCATTAGTTTCTTACTGGCCAGCATAGGGAGGACTGACGACTGGCGTGCGTTTGTAACAACGCATTGGCGGGCGCCTGAATGCTGGAAATAATCAAGCGCGATATCGACTCCGTCACGCAATGGGACACTGACGACCTGCGCATGGTACCAGTCATCAATTTCTGTCAGATATGTTTGGCAAGGGACAGAGAATCCCAAATCGTCTACCAGCAATTTCCAGTTTTGCTTGCCATTGTTATGATAGAATTGCTGATGATATTTTTTATCCAGCGTAATACCATAGCGCGCCAGAACTGCCACGTGTTTTTCCCAATGAATCTGACCGTTTTGGACAAGGGTGTTGTCACAATCCCAAAATACATACTTAATCATGCTATTTTATTTTAACTGGCATTCGTCGCGTAATTTAAAGAAAAAATTCGACAATTCTTTATACGCGAGTGTGCGGCCCATATAAGGCTGCATCATTTTAGTAAAGCAGTTGTCTTGATTGAGCGGCACCGTGCCGCATTTATCGCTGGGGAACAAGCCGATGACCTCATTGCCGCGACGATAGACCATGCCGGCGCATGTTTTGGGATCGCGCTCCAGAATTCCTTCAGGGGGGCGTTCGACAAGATAGCCAAGATCCATTGCCAGGAGGCCGATTTCATAGGGTGTCATATATGAACTCATATATATATTCCCGTTTTCAAAACTGGCGTCTTCGATGCCGCGGGCGCTACGATCTTCCTTGCTATAGATATTTCCAAATACCAGCCTGTCATTCTTGATACGAAAGCTCGCCAGCACACTGTAATGTCCTGACCAGCCGCCGGTGGTTTTTACCAGGAGCAATTCGAGCCCATCCTGAGTGATGTCCCCCAAAGCCTTATACTGAATATATCCTTTGCTTGGATCTTTTTCGTCACCATACTCGACTTCCTGACTGACTGTTCCATCAGGGCGTATTTCAACAGGACCGAACTTTTCGTACTGAATACGGTTTTGCGTTTCGCAGGAAAGAAGGTCTACGCTGTCACCTTCTTTCGTTGTTGTGCTTTCAATCGATAAATACCAGATACACCGTGGCGCTACAGGCCGCTTCTTAAAAACAAAATAGCGCGGCTCTTTTTTTACGGCTGGGGCATCGGTGGCATATGTTGAGGGTATGGTGGTAAACAAAAAGAGTGCAAGAAAGTAGAGGAGTATGTTTTTCATATATTAAGATCTCGCTATATAAATTCAAATAAAGCGTTTTCCGAAAGTGACTGCCCGATAAAGCTGTTACGCATCAGGATAAGTCCTATTTTACCACAATTAGTACGCATTTCACCTATAGTTTCACCTGCAATAATAATATTTACTCCAAAATCGGGGGGTGATTCGTAAAATCGGACCGGGATCAGGGATTTTTTGCCCAGATTACGGTTATGCATTCGGGCGACCAATTCCTGGCCAATATAGCAGCCCTTGGTATACGAAACGGCGTCGATATCCAGATTCAATTCGGCCAGTGTGGATATGCCGACTTCGGCGTCGCGTGATCCATCCGGTTTTCCCGATTTTATTCGTTGTTCGTCCCAGGCAGAATAGGGGACTTCGGTTCCTTCAGGTTTTACAGCGATTCTCAGGCCAGAAGTTATATCACAATATATCGTAGTATGTTCCGTCGCCGTGATGACTACCTGCGCGCGCAGCTTGTAAAGTGAGAGGCGCCGCGACAGATCGGTGGCCCGTTCACCCGCTTCGCAGTCCAGAACATAGTCATCATTGCGCCGGGTTATATAAAAATCATGCAGGTATTTTCCTTGCGGCGTTAGCAGGCAGGCCTGAATCTGCGGCTGCGTAGCGAGCAGGGCTAGATCATTACTGACGATGTTTTGCAGAAACTTAAATGCATCGGCCCCGCTAACAGTCACAGAACCACGGTCAAGGGAAACATAGGTGGAGGCGGCGGTCATGCGGTACTCCAGAAGAAAAGATGGTGCCTAAGGCCGGAATCGAACCAGCGACACAGCGATTTTCAGTCGCTTGCTCTACCGACTGAGCTACTTAGGCGTTCCACGGGGTAAACCGTTCGGTGGGGAGTTTATAGTCAAATTCGTGCCGCTTGTCCAGTACGGTTTTTTCCCGGTTTCTTTTCTGGTTAAACCCTTGTATTCTGCGGGTTATGAGTACAAATATCCTGTTTATCACTTCGACCCGGATAGGGGATGCGGTCTTGTCCACAGGGTTGTTAAACCATGTTTTGGCGACCTGGCCGGATGCCCGGATCACACTTGCCTGTGGCCCTCTGGTCGTCAGCTTGTTTGAAGGACTGCCCGGATTGCACCGGATTATCGCCCTGAATAAGCAAAGCTGGAATCGCCATTGGATCAAGCTTTGGCGGCAGGTTGTGGGGACGAAATGGGACGTCGTTATCGATCTGCGTAATTCGGCGGTTTCACGGCTTATCCGTGCAGATAAACGCTATATTTACGGCCCTCATATCAATTCCGGTCAGCATAAAGTCTTGCAGAATGCTGATGTCATGAAATCCAGTTATATTCCGTCACCTTGCCTGTTTGTATCACCCCGGCAGGCCAAAAAGGCGGCTATGCTTATTCCTGATGGGCCGCCTGTGTTGGCGGTAGGGCCGACAGCAAACTGGATTGGCAAAATCTGGCCAGCAGAAAATTTTATAACTTTGTTAAATCAGGTTCTTTCCGAAGGTGGTAAATTTCACAACTGGCGTGTTGCCGTGTTTGCGGCCCCCGGCGAGGAGGCGATTGCCAAACAGGTTTATGAATCGTTACCCGTTGGTCAGCGCCTGGACTTGATTGCTAAAGGGACACCCGGTGAGGCGGCGGCCTGTATCGCGCGGTGCCAGTATTATATCGGCAACGACTCTGGACTTATGCACTGCGCCGCGGCGTCCGGTATTCCTACGCTCGGGTTGTTCGGACCAACAAACGATATACTGTACGCCCCTTATGGCCCACAGGCCCGCTTTGTGCGCACACCACAAAGCTTTGCCAAGCTCACAGGCGCACCAGATTTTGTTGCCAAGAATGTAAAGAAAAGCCTGATGGGTGATCTGACTGTCGACACAGTTATCAATGCGTTATAATTCAGCGGGGTGAACGACCAAGTAGATGGTTAACCAAACCTGCCGTATCGATGCCTTTAAGGAAATCTTGGGTGCGTTCAACAAAACGACTGTTATCCCCTGACACTGCACGGGCAAAAGCAACCAAAACTTTTTTAGAAGACTGGCTTCCATGGCGTGCCGTTTCAGCCAGGCGACTGATGGCAATTAACTGAGTAGATGCATCAAAGTTGGCAATCTTCCCTGCGAACTCACGGCATTCTGTCGCCTGTTTATCTCCGGTAATCGAAGCAAGCCGCGCAAAATAACGGGTCATTTCACTTATATTAAATCGCTGAATTTCTTCGGGAGAAGCGTTACCTGCGGCAATACGCGCTTCCATTGCTTTTCTGTCTTGAGCTTTTGTCATTTTTTACCCTCACTGAAGAAATATGAATAGCGATTAATTTTATGAAAATCAATAGTGAGGTAAATAAAAAACCCCGCCGAAGCGGGGTTTTTGAATTATTGGTTGTACGGGCCTTTCGGCGTGTCTTCCATCATTTTGGAGCGGTAGCGCTCATAACCCAGATTGTCGAGGTAGACATCGCGGGATTTGGTTGATGTCTGGTAATTCACGTATTTTGTACGTTCCCAGCCTTTATAGGTCATGCAACCTTCAAAGTCGGTGTAATCGTAATATTCGGTGCGCATATAGCCATCGCGTTCCGGCGTATCGTATTTCGCCAGACGACCTTCAGCGGAGGCATAGTCCACTTTTTCGCCAGCGGCATTGAATGTTTCTGCTGGAACCGCGTTCTTGATCGCGCCCAGACGTTGCATTTCATTGATGGATGACGTGCAGCGGGCGATATCTTGGAAGAGCATCTGCTGGGCTTTTGGACCTTGCTGGTAAATAGCGTCGGTCGTGTCGATTCGCTGCCAGTAACGGCCATTCTCCTCAATTTCCTGTTTCATGCCAGTGCCGCAACCTGCCAGAAGCAGGGCAGTTAAAGGGAGAAGGGTAAAAAGCGCTTTTTTCATTGTCGTAACCTGATGTAATTAACTCTGACTCACCATAACAGGACTTGAACGTTCTCTCAATCCTGTTTTGCTGGGGCAGGTGCCATCCACCAGGATTCAATAACATTTCCATAGAGGGAAATATGGTCCGGATGGCGGAATTTGGCCCATGACGCCACATTATCTTTCCCGCTGTAGAAGAGGGGGATGGCAATCTGCTCCCAGGTCAGGATTCGGTCCAGCGCCCGGGTTAGTGTCGCCATCTCTTCGCGTGACGTGGCATTCGGGATAGCTGCACTCAGTTTTTCAATGGCGGGATGACAGATACCGGAATAATTGAACCGGCCATTCTGTTTTGCCGCGTCACATCCCCAGTAAATCGCCTGTTCGGTACCGGGCGAGAGGGTATTAAGCCACCAATAAAGCGTCATGTCGTAATCATAGTCGGTCAGGCGATCCTGAAACGCGGCGGCATCGAGTGTGCGCAGTGTGACATTGATACCCAGACGCGACAGGCTGCGTTTAAAGGTGAGGGCAATTTTTTCATCAATCTTGTTACCGACCAAAATTTCAAAACCCAGCACATCACCTGTCTTCGCATTCATGCGCTGACCATTTTTTATTTCCCATCCGGCTTCTTTGAGCATGGTATCAGCCTGCGCCTGATTTTGCCGCAGGGCCATCTGGTTCCCGGTTGCGGGTGGCCGCCAGGCCGGACCAAATACTTCCGGCGGCAAGTTATCCTTGAATGGATTTAGTAATTCCAGCTCCGCCGCGCTGGGGACGCCGGCCGCGCCCAGATCGGAGTTGGGGAAGTATCCGGTCAGGCTGTTATACTGACCATAGAAGATATTCTTGTTGATCCAGTCGTAATCAATCATCAACGCCATCGCCCGGCGGACACGTAGGTCATCGAAGGGCGGGCGTCGCAGATTGAAAACAAAGCCCCACATCTTCTCCACGCGCCCGTGTTGCAGAGATTCACGCTTTACCTTGCCCGATTTGGCAGCGTCGAAATCATAGGCCTTCACCCAATGGCCTGGGTCGAGGTCCGTCCAGACATCGATATCGCCTTTCTTGAAGGATTCAAACGCGGCGGTCTGGTCACGGAAGTAATCGTAGATTACGCGGTCGAAATTATTCAGGCCACGGTATACGGGCAAATCCTTGCCCCAGTAATCCGGGTTGCGTTCCATGACGACACGGCGACCGACGGAGACTTCAGTAATCCTGTACGGGCCGGAACTGACAGGCGGTGTCAGGATGGTTTTATTGAAGTCCTTGCCCGACCACCACGCTTTCGACAACACCGGCATCTTGGCGATGATCATCACCGTTTCGCGGTTGAAACCTTCTTTCAGATAGAAGGTCAGGTGACGAGAATTAGCCACATCGATGCGGTCTACAAGTTTGTAGACATTGCGCATATTCGGGCGGCCCTTGTCACGCAGCGTTTCAAAGGTGAAGACAACATCATCAGTTGTTATCGGTGTGCCATCCGAAAACTGGGCCGCTTCATTCAGCGTAAAACCGATATGCGACCGGTCGGAGGCCACATCGATTTTCTCGGCGATCAGCGGGTACAGCGTAAACGGCTCGTCCCATGATTGGATAGTCAGGCGGTCATAGGCCAAGTTCAGCCCTTGCGCAGCCTTACCGTTCAGCGAGAAGGGGTTAATGGTGTCAAAACTGCCAAGGGCCGCCTGGCGCAGCGTCCCCCCTTTGGGCGCATCCGGGTTGGCGTATTCGAAATGGGTAAAGCCAGACGATAATTTAGGTTGCCCGACCATGGCCAGACCATTAGTGTCATCGGCGTGAGCCGTTACCGCCCCCGACAGGAGCAGTATCAAACCAAGCAGGGATGCCAAAGAATTCGCCATGACCAAAAGCCTAGCAGACCGCCACGGCACATCCAACAGTGAAAAGACACCCATCATCCGAATTGTGAAGGGTGCGTATCACGAGCAAACCGGGTTAGATGGTCTGGTATCGTTTTTGACCGAAGACTTATCCTGGAAGGGGCCGGTGAATGCCGACCTGCTGGTGCGGGTAGGCAGCGGACTGGACACTTATGTCCTTGAAAATGTCTATAGGCCAAAACGTGGCAGTGCCTTTGCCGTGCCGCGTGATTTATGGGCCGGACCGCAATTGATCTTCGCCATTATTTCCAACTGGGATGACGGGATGGATGACGAGGAACGGGTGTTGCGCCGTTGTATACGAGCCACGCTGGAACTGGCTGAGGCGCAGTCGATTAGGGTGCTGGGCATTCCGGCCATTGGCGGGAGGCATAAAGATTATCCTATGGCCAAAGCGGCGCGGCTTATCATTACAACGCTACGGGAACACCAATATTTCTGTCTGGAAGAAATCCGGCTTATCTGCAAGACGGATGAGCTGTTTGCCGCCTATAAAGGCTAGGTAGCAGTTATCCACAGGATAAACCGCCAAAACCGCACGTTTCTGCGGATTTTAAGACTCCGTTAATACGAATCGCCAAATGTCGGACTCATAGGAGCCAACCAGGAGGTTCGCCATGAAGACAAACGACAATAACCCTTATAACAACAGTTGTATTGCCTTGCCTTTTCCCCCCATCGGCGCGGATGTCGCGTTTGAAATGGATATTTACGCACGGTTTATGCGCCATCTGCGCGTCGTGCCGACATCGCGTCAGGATGTGCAGATTTTATCGGCCATTCAGTATGCAGCCGATATGATGGATTTGTCGGATGCGTATATCAGCAAGGTTCTGGTTGATCTTGGTCTGCGGGCGCCGCGTGCGGCGTTTCCGGAGGCCTATCTGGAACATGCGGACCAGTCCTTGATGCGTGATCCCCATGAGGTTGGTTGTGCCAGCGCGTCTTTACAGGCGTTGCATAACCATTGGATATCGCATGGCGAAGACCGCTTTGCCGCGTTCAAACGGCATTACACGGTTCAGAGTGAAGCACTCCATGTTTAATCGTTAAAGCGTTTATAACCGACATTGTCGCCCGGGTGGTCCGGTTCAAACCGCGGTGATGGTGTAAAGCTGAAACCGTTGCCCCCCCTATTGTCATGTGGTTGTTCACCTGACTCGGGGAAGGGGGATGAAACCAGATTGCCGAGCAGATCAGTAAAGTCACTCGACATGCTATCGTCTTTCAGGAGCGCGTATTTGGATGGGGTGGCGTCATTCTTCGCACCAACAATAATATTCCGCCACGCCGTTGCTGGCAGGCTGCCACCCGTGACGGATTTCATTGAACGGTTATCATCGTTCCCGAACCAGACGACTGCCACATAATCACGTGAAAAGCCATCGAACCACGCATCACGGTAATCCTGTGACGTGCCCGTTTTCCCCGCGCTGAAGAATTCGGCTTTCGCACCCTGGCCGGTGCCATTCTGCACGACACTCATCATCATATTGGTCAATGTCTGGATGTCGCCGCCACGGAAAACACGTGGGGCAGGAGTTTTTTCATACTCGTACAAAATTTGTCCGGTTTTAGCATCACGGATTTTTTCAATACCATAGGCCCGCACGGCATAACCGCCACTGTTGATGGTCGCATAGGCCTGCGCCATTTCAATCATCGGCACTTCACTACTGCCCAGCGCGAGGGAGAGGTTGGGGACGAGGTCGGCAGTGATGCCCATCCGGCGGGCGACGTTGATGACGCTTTCAACCCCCACAGCCTGGCACAGGCGCACGGCCACGCTGTTGAGTGACCAGGTCAGGGCCTCAATCATCGGTACTTCGCCGTAATATTTATTGCCGAAATTCTGCGGGCGGTATTTGCCTTCGGTAATCGGTTCATCCAGCACATCGGTATATTCATTCGCGCCATGTTCGATGGCCGAGAGATAGACGAACGGTTTGAAAGACGAGCCCGGCTGGCGCAGGCCCTGCGTTGCGCGGTTGAACTGGCTCTTGCTATAGTCAATTCCGCCAACGATGGCGATGATGCTGCCATCCGGGCGCAGGACAACCGACGCCGCCTGAGTCACATTGAATTTCTTGCCGTTCTTATCAATCGCATCTTTCAGAACCTTGGCGGTGCTTTCCTGCACTTCGGGGTCCATCGTGGTTTCAACAATGATATCATCGGTCGGTACGCCGATCATGGCCTCAAGGCTATCAACCACCCAGTCGGCGTAATAATGGCTGGCCTTGTCTTCGGCCGCGTTACTGGTCCGCGCGATTTTGACCGAGGCCGCCCATTTCGCCTGTTTTTCCGTCACCATGCCGGCATCGACCATTGCCCCCAGCACGACACGCGCGCGTTTATCGGCGGCATCCGGGTCAGCCAGCGGCGAATAACGCGCCGGGGCCTTCAGCAGGCCCGCGAGCATCGCGGATTCTTTCAAGTTCAGTTTATGCACGTCTTTGCCGAAATAAATCTGCGCGGCGGCTTCGGCCCCGTAGATACCGGAACCGAGATAGACACGATTCATATAGGCGGCGAGAATTTCTTTCTTGGTCAGCTTATGTTCAAGCCAGACAGCGAGCATCGCTTCCTGAATTTTGCGTTTCAGCGTCCGTTCCTGTGACAGGAACAGGTTTTTCGCCAGCTGTTGCGTAATGGTCGAGCCACCCTGAACGACACCTTTATGGGTGAAGTTAACAAAGATGGCGCGGGCCAGGCCAATGGGGTCAAGACCGTAATGATAATAGAAACGGCGATCTTCAGTTGCAAGAATGGCATTCGCCAGTGTTTCAGGAATATTATCGGCCCCGATATTATTCCCCTTGATATCGCCATAACGGGCGATGACGCTGTGATCATTCGCCATGACGGTGATGGAGGCCTTACGGTCGAATTTTGGATTTTCAATGATGTTCGGCAGGTCCTTGGCGTACCAGGCCAGCACGGCACCCAATATCAGCGTGGCCCATAAACCCAGCACAAAACACCATTTAATCAAACGGCGGAGAATGGACGGACGTGTTTGGTAAGACTGATAGCGGGCCATGCGGGTGTGTAGCATAAAACGCGTCGCAAAAAACAGGGGTCTATTAGTTCGTTTGACGATTTTTCGTGAATTTCACGAACTTCTCATCCTGTAAATTACGTTTTGAGGGGTGAGTTAATAGTTCGTTCCGTCAATTTGGCAAAAAATCAGATGCTTTCCCGTCCTTTGAACAAAAGGTTTTACCGCAGACATGTTCTGCGGTTGTTAAGTCATGTGTTGCTCTGAATAATTTATAGGAAATTATACCTGCGATGTCAAGGTAATTTTTAAGTCGGGTTGGGATGGGAGATAGCAGGCAAGGTCTGCTGCTTTAGTCTCTGCTGCAGCAGCAACCCCGTTCCCAATGCAGAGGCTGCAAAAGCGAATATGGCCTGGAAAAGTGAAATATCTTTCATATCTGCGACGGTAAGTTGATCCGCCGCCTTTATTTTTGCCTGATATTTTTCTACGGCTTCCTGAGCCGCAATATCATAGCATTCTTTTAAACTCGCATCGCTGGCCAAAGGTTTGCGGTTTAATAATTCTGCAACCCGGTCCGCGACAGGGCCAACATGCTGGCTGGCGGTTGCCGTCAAATTAATACATGCAATGGCATTCCTTTTTAAGGCATCGGGACTGAGATTTGATTCTGCGGACGCAATCATGCTTTTGCGCTCTTTGTCTACATCGGCCTGGTCAGGTGTATAAATGAAGCCTGTATAAAGTCCATGGATGCCGGATCCGATACCCATTAGTAATGCAGCGGCCCCAATCATTTTTTTAAATCGGGCATCGTTTTCTGCGGCTGAATTATTTGGCATGTTCATTATCTCCCGTCATTATTATTTTTATGAATATGTGAATAATACTGGGAAGTCTGGTTAATGCAATAGGACGAATTTATAACAGGAACAGCGTTGCGAGGCCTAGAAAGGCAAAGAATCCAATCACATCGGTCATGGTGGTCAGGAAAACTGAGGAGGCCACGGCCGGGTCGATATTCAATTTATCGAGGATAACCGGGATGGTGGACCCAAAAAACCCGGCCACGACCAGATTGGTGACCATGGCGCTGGCGATCACCATGCCGAGGCCGGGGCTGGAGAACCATAGACCAGCGACAACACCAATGATGACCGAAAAGATCATGCCGTTCAGCAGGCCCACGGCAGTTTCCTTGCCGATAACGCGCCACGCGTTGGTGCCGGATAATTCGTTGGTCGCGAGGGCGCGCACGGCCACGGTCATGGCCTGTGTTCCCGCATTGCCGCCCATACCCGCGACAATCGGCATCAGGACGGCGAGGGCGACGATTTTTTCAATCGTGGCGTCAAAGAGCGAGATAACAAATGCGGCGAGAAAGGCCGTGAACAGATTCACCAGCAGCCAGCGCGAGCGCGATGTCGCGGTGGAGACGATGGTGCGGTACAAGTCGTCTTCCTTAACACCACCGAGTTTCAGGATGTCTTCTTCGGCTTCTTCATCGATAACATAGATAACGTCATCATAGGTAATGATACCGATCAGCCGCCCATCATCATCGACAACCGGCGCGGAAGCAAGGCCTTCGTTCCGGAAGAGGGTGGCCACTTCTTCCTGGTCCATTGTCGCCGGGATAGGGTGGGTTTCCTTGAGCGAGAGGCTGTCGATTTTCTCGGATCGTCCTGCGCGGATAAGACGGTTCAACGGAATTTCACCAACCACATGATACGTCGGGTCGATGACGATCAAATCATAGAAATCTTCGGGCAGCGTGTCGCGGGCGGCGTGCAGATAGTCAATCGTCTTGCCGACCGTCCAGAATTGCGGGACGGCCACGAATTCACGCTGCATCAGACGGCCAGCGGATTCTTCGGGGAAGTTAAGACCTTCTTCGAGGGCGATACGCGTTTTGCCGGACAGGCGGCGCATAATCTCTTTCTGGAATTCATCATCCAGCGGCAGGATAAGGTCGAGCGCGTCATCGCTTTCCAGTTCGGAGATAATACGCGCGATATCGTCCGCCGACATGCGGTCGAGCAACTGGTTCCGGACTTCTTCCTGCAACAGGGAAATAACCCAGGCTTCAAAATCGGCGGCGAAACCCTGCATCAGCGCGAAACGGTGATCGGAGGTAATCTTTTCCAGCAGCTCGGCTTTATCGGACGGGGTCAGTTCCGACAGGAGCAGGTGAACTTTTTCGGTATCTTCGGATTCAAGTGCATCGAGAATCTCACCGATGGCCGCGTCGCTCAGGCCCAAAAAGTCGGTCGCATCCGTTTCACTGTCATCGTAAACGGAGTTTTCTTCGAGCTTGCGGGTGAGTTCATTGTCCTCAATCATAGGCGACATTATGCGGGACGCCGCGCGTGATTGCAATGCACAAGACGCGCGGGGCCGCTAATTTATGCCGCGCTCATCTGGTGCGGGCTGTCCTCGGCGAACACCTGGGCGCCCACGGCCGACACGGCGGTCACATTCACGATGCCGCGGGTCGTCACGGCGTTCGTGCAGATCTGCGCGATGTGACGGGTACCCAGCAGGATAGGGCCAATCGGCACGCAATCCGCCAGAACCTTCACGGCGTTATAGGTGATGTTCGCGGCATCCACGTTCGGCATGACCAGCAGATTGGCTGAACCCTTGAGCGTCGAATTCGGCATGATCTGCATGCGGATTTCTTCGGACAGGGCGGCATCGGCATGCATTTCACCATCGATTTCGAGTTCCGGCGCGCGGGTTTTGATTTCAAAATATGCGTCGCGCATTTTAAACGCGCTGTCGCCACGGTGGGTACCGAAGTTGGAGTGTGAAATCAGCGCGACTTTCGGCACGATGCCGAAACGGCGCATTTCTTCCGCGGCCATCAGGGTCATTTCAGCAATCTGTGACGCTGTCGGGTCCGGGTTCACGTGCGTATCGCACATGAAGATGGGGCCGCGGGTCGGGTGCAGCAGGCATGGCATGGCGGCTGGCGCTTCAATGCCCGCCTTCAGGCCGATAACGTCCACAATCGTCATGAGATGCTCACGGTAGGAGCCAACGGAGCCGCAAATCAAGCCATCGGCTTCACCCTTCGATACCAGTAGGGATCCGATAACAGTGGTGTCTGTGCGGACCAGTGTTTTCGCCAGCGCCGGGGTGACGCCGTTGCGTTCCATGATCTTGTGATAGGTCTGCCAGTAATCATTGTAGCGTGGATCGTCTTCCGGGTCGACCAGCGTGACGTCCTTGTCCAGTTTCATACGCAGGTGCATACGCTTGATACGCGTTTCGACAACATTGCGGCGGCCAACCAGGATAGGATGGGCGAGCTGTTCATCGATAACCGTCTGCACGGCACGCAGGACGCGTTCTTCTTCACCTTCGCAATAGACGATCTTTTTCGCTTTGGCCTTGGCCTGCGCGAAGACTGGCCGCATGACAACATCGGAGCGGTAGAAAAATTGAGTCAGTTGGCTGCGATATGCGTCCCAGTCCTGAATCGGGCGGGTGGCCACACCGGTTTCCATCGCGGTTTTCGCCACAGCAATAGGCAGTTCAAAAATCAGGCGCGGATCAAACGGTTTGGGGATCAGGTAGCTTGGCCCAAATTCCAGATTTTCATCGCCATAAATGGCGGCGACTTCGGCGGTCACTTCTTTGCGGGCCAGTTCGGCGATGGCCTTAACGCAGGCCATTTTCATTTCTTCGTTGATTGCGGTTGCGCCGACATCCAAGGCTCCCCGGAAAATATAAGGGAAGCAGAGGACGTTATTCACCTGATTGGTGAAGTCGGAACGTCCGGTGCAGACGATAGCGTTCGGTTTTACTTTCAGTGCTTCGTCCGGCATGATTTCCGGCGTCGGGTTGGCGAGAGCCAGAACCAGCGGCGCGTCAGCCATATTGGCAACCATTTCCGGTTTCAGTGCGCCAGCGGCAGACAAGCCGAGGAAAATATTCGCGCCCTTGATGGCTTCGGCCAGATTGCGGGCTTTGGTATCAGAGGCGAATTTCTCTTTCTCCGGGTCCATGCCTTCGTTACGGCCTTTGTAAACAACGCCGTTACGGTCACAGACGATGATGTTTTCTTTCGGCAGACCAAGCTGCACGAGGATAGTCAGGCAGGCGATCGCCGCTGCACCCGCGCCGGAGGCGACGAGTTTCACATCCTTGAATTCACGCCCGGTCAGATGCAGCCAGTTCAGAATGGCCGCGCCGGAAATAATCGCGGTGCCATGCTGGTCATCATGGAAGACAGGTATCTTCATGCGTTCGCGCAATGTGCGTTCGATATGGAAGCATTCCGGCGATTTGATATCTTCGAGGTTAATGCCACCAAAGGATGGTTCGAGCGATGCGATAATGTCGATTAGTTTTTCCGGGTCGCGTTCCTCAATTTCGATGTCGATGGAATCGATATTTGCGAATTTCTTGAAGAGGACGGATTTGCCTTCCATGACCGGCTTGGAAGCAAGAGCGCCGATAGCGCCGAGGCCGAGAACGGCGGTCCCGTTCGAGATAACCGCGACGATATTCCCGCGTGAGGTGTAATCAAGCGCTTTCAACGGGTCTTTTTCGATTTCCTCGCACGCGGCGGCGACGCCGGGGGAATAGGCCAGGGACAGGTCACGCTGGGTCGTCATCGGCTTGGTTGGGACGATGGAAATTTTTCCCGGACGGGGCAGGCGGTGATATTCGAGTGCGGCGTCGCGTAAATTGTCTTTCACGGCGTAAGGTCCTTGGTCATTAAGAATGTTTAATATGACTGCAAATGACCAGAGAAGAAGAACTTTTTCAAGGGTTTAATATGATGTTATGCAGCAAGAGAGGTATGTGATTAATGAATGGTGCGGCCAAGAAGACTCGAACTTCCACGGGTTGCCCCACAACGACCTCAACGTTGCGCGTCTACCAATTCCGCCATGGCCGCAGTCCTGAATAACGAGGTGAGAGGTGATTATCAGATTGATTTTAAAGATGCAAGCAACTAATTCGGGCCTTGGGACGCATTTTCTCCGGCGGCCTCAATAGCGATATCTGGCATTTCGCCACGAGCGACTTTGGCCTGCAACCGCCGCAAAGTATGAAAATCATGCTCCTGCTGCGCCAGCGTGAGGCAAAAATCATAAAGAAGTTCAACGGCTTCGTGGTCCAGGGGGCTGGGGGCTATGTCAGGACCGCTCCAGAGACGCAGGGCGTGCATATCAGGGCCTTTTCTAAGCATTAGACGGCGGTCTTCTGCAGGGGATTGCCCATCAATTGTATATCTTATCGCAAAGCTAGTGGTGCCAAGAGCAAAGTCGACTAATTCAAACATCCGACCATCAACTGTAGGTAATTTACATGGCGGGTCGATATTTTTAATAGTACCGCCTGCTGTGGTAAAGGATTTTGCCAGAAGGTTAATTGACATTTTAGTCTCCCTGTTTTTTAGGCATCTTAACAAGTTACTGAGCTGAGTAAATATATTTTCGTAATATAAATAACAATATTTGCTTTGAATCGGGTTTCGGCATAGAACTGGTTAATGGACTGGTTGATCACACAAACCCTTGTCAATTATCCCCGCGCGATCGCCGAAATGGAATCGCGGGTGGCCAAAATTCGTAATGGTGAAATTAACGAGGCGGTCTGGTTGCTGGAACATCCACCGCTTTATACGGCGGGGACAAGCGCCCGTCCCGAAGATTTAGTTGTACCCCAATTCCCTGTTTATGAAACGGGGCGCGGGGGTCAATTCACCTATCACGGTCCCGGACAACGTGTTGCCTATGTGATGCTGGATTTAAAAAAGCGCCAGCAAGCCCCTGATATAAAAAAATATGTCTGGCAGTTGGAGGAATGGATTATTCGCACCCTGGCCGAGTTCGGCGTCAAGGGTGAGCGCCGCATGGGACGCGTCGGGATCTGGGTTATTACGCCAACGAGTGAAGCCAAAATTGCGGCGATTGGCGTGCGCGTCCGGCACTGGGTGACATATCATGGTATATCCATCAACGTGAATCCTGATCTGAGTCATTTTGACGGTATCGTTCCGTGCGGGATTCGTGAGTATGGCACGACATCGCTGGCGCAGCTTGGTATCAACGCCACGCTGCCTGATATCGATGCAGCGTTGTGGGAAAATTTCGAGAAGGTTTTTGGAACCGTTTCCACCTCCGAACGGTTGGCTGGGTAAGATAGCAAAGGGGTGCTACCTGTTTATTTATAAACAGGCGCTGAGATTATACCCATAAACTGATCCAGATAATACTGGCGTAGGCTGATTGTTATCACCGGCCCCGCATTTCTTAATTGAGATGCGGGGTCTTAATTTATTCAGAATTTAGTGGCGCAGATACCGTCAACAAATTTTTGAATATTGGTTTTTAACGAATTGAATTTATTATCGATTTTTTCACCAGACTCATTCAGGTAAAGCCGTTTGCTGATTTCAATCTGGATCGCGTGAATACCTTCGGCAGGTTTGCCAAATCGTTTCAGAATTTCGGCCCCCTTGTAGGGCACGTTCACTGCCACGCGATACCCCATATCGGTGAAAAGCCTCTGGATATGTTTACGGAGATGGACATCGCAGGATGTCCCGTCACGATCCCCCAGAACGATATCGGGCTCCTGTCCGGGGAATAACCGGGCAAGGGAGGCGGCGGGCATGGAATGGCAGTCGATAAGGAGGGCGGTTTTGAACTGCTGGTGAGTTGTCTGAATTAGATTGCCCAGAATTTTACAATATGGATAATAATAATTATTTAGGCGGGTATTTATGGTTTGGGCAGTTAGGGGGGAATCATAAATGGGCATTTTCCCGCGAATATAAGTATGGAAAACACCATGCCCTGCCAGACCTTTTTCACTTGGGTTGAGGGGAAAGGGCTGAGCCACGGAAATAGGGTCGAGATCATCCGCCGCCCGGTTTACATCCACATAGGAGCGGGGAAACAGGGCTTTCAGTACGCCTGCGCCGCTGGCCAGAGCCGGGGCTTCAATCAATTCATCCACCCAGGCGTCTTCAACCAGGCGCAGCATCCCGGCATCGCAGGAAAAGTTAAAATCGGCGGGGTAAACACGGCCGCTATGGGGGATATCAAAGATAACAGGGCAACGGGCCGGACGGGTTGCCGCGTAAATTCCATCCTGAAAGAGTGGTGGTATGTCCATTGCCGAACTTGTTTCAAGTGCCTGATTTATATAAGGTGCAAAGCGTTAATTTTTTTGAAGGATACACTGTTATGCACGATTTAAAAGCCCTGCGCGAAAACCCTGCCGCTTACGATGCGAATTGGGCACGCCGCGGGTTGTCCGCCCAGACGCCGAAAATTCTGGAACTGGATGAAAAACGCCGGGCGTTGCAGACGGAACTTCAACGTGCCCAGTCACGCCGTAATGATGCGTCCAAGGAAGTTGGCGCGGTGAAGTCCAAGGGCGGTGATGCCGCCGCGTTGATGGCCGAGGTCGCCGAGCTGAAAGACAAGATGGCGAAAATCGAAGTTGAAGAAGGTCAATTGGCCGAACAACTGAATGACCTGCTGTCGGCTTTGCCAAACATGATTGCGTCCGATGTGCCGGACGGTAAGGACGAGCATGACAATGTCGAAGTTCGTACTTTCGGCAAACCGAAAACCGGGAACAACGCCGCCAAGGACCATGTCGAAATCGGCGAGGCGCTGGGGATGATGGATTTTGAATCCGCCGCCAAGGTTGCCGGTACACGTTTCGTCGTTCAGAAAGCGGGTATTGCCCGCCTGCAACGCGCACTGGCGCAGTTCATGCTCGATACGCATACGATGGAGCATGGGTACACCGAGATTGACCCGCCGCTGCTGGTGTCAACCGATGTCATGTATGGCACGACGCAACTGCCGAAATTCCGTGATGACCAGTTTGAAACGACAGACGGGCGCTGGTTGATCCCTACATCCGAAGTCGTGTTGACCAACCTCGTGCGTGAAGAAATCCTGGAAGAAAGCGAATTGCCGCTGCGCCTGACCGCCATGACACCGTGTTTCCGCAAGGAAGCCGGGTCGGCCGGGAAGGACACGCGCGGGATTATCCGTCAGCACCAGTTTTATAAGGTCGAGATGGTCAGCATCGTGACGCCGGACAAGTCCGAAGAAGAGCATCAACGCATGACTGAATGCGCTGAAAATATCTTGAAGAAACTCGAACTGCCGTTCCGCACGATTGTGCTATGCTCCGGCGATATGGGTTTTGCGGCGCGTAAAACCTATGACATTGAAGTCTGGGTGCCATCGCAGGATAAATTCCGCGAGATTTCCAGCTGTTCCAATTGCGGGGATATTCAGGCACGCCGCATGAAGGCACGCTTCAAACGTCCGGGCGCGAAAGAAACCGAATTCGTGCATACGCTGAACGGGTCGGGTGTCGCGGTGGGTCGTGCGCTCGTCGCCGTCATGGAAAATTATTATGATCCGACCGATGGCGGAATCTTCGTGCCGGAAGTCCTAAAGAAATACATGGGCGGTATCACCAAGATTGTGAAGGGCTGATGTCATCCAAATCGTCCTGGGCGATACTTGCGCCACTCGTAAAGAAATATATGGCCCCGTATAAGGGGCAGTTATGGCTGGCGATCCTGTTTATGCTGATTGCCGCCGGGGCGACCGCCGTGTTTGCGCAGCTGCTGCAACCTGTGCTGGACAAGGCCATGATCGGTGTGCAGCGCGACCCGTCGAGCATCCATGTCATTATTCCGCTGGGCGCGGCGATATTTGCGTCCTTCTGCGTGCGTGGCATGGCGACGTATATGCAGACCATCAAGATGAATAAAATTTCACAATCGATTGTGGCGGATATTCAGCGTGACGTGTTTGCGCATTTTATGACGCTTGATTTGAAATTCTTTCATAAGCACCCGAGCGGGCAGCTCGTGTCGCGCGTGACCAGTGATGTGAACGTGATGCGTATCGCTGTCTCCGATGCGCTCACTGGGCTGGGTAGTAATATGGTGACGCTGGTTTTTTTGCTGGGCGTTATGTTCTGGCAGGACTGGCATTTGTCATTGATTACCTTGGTTGTGTTTCCGTTCGCCTCGGGGCTGGTCGCCTATCTGGGGCGCCGCCTGCGCAAGGTGTCGAAATCTATTCAGGGCGAAACGGCCTCACTCATGGGTGTGCTGGGGCAAATATTTCAGGGTATCCGTCAGGTGCAGGCCTATGGCATGGAGCAGCATGAAAAGGAACGTGCCGGGGTGGCCGTGGGCCGCGTGCGCGACCTGAATATCAAGGCTGTGCGTATTGGCAACCTTTCAACACCTATCAATGAAGTGCTGGTGGGATTAGTTGTATTTGGTGTGGTCGTGTATGGAGGTTACCGCATTGCCGAAGGGCAGTTGACGCCGGGCGGGTTGATTTCCTTTATCGCCGCGTTCTCGCTGGCGTATGAACCGATGAAAAAACTGGCGAAGCTGAATAATTCATTGCAGCTGGGGCTGGGCGCGGCGGAACGCGTGCAGGAAATGATGCAAGAGCGTCCGGCGATTACGGATGCACCCAATGCGTGTGAATTGAATGTGACCGCGCCGACTATCAGCTTTGAGCAAGTACGCTTCGCCTATAACCCGGCGGAAGATAATCAGGCGCTGGAAGACCTGTTTATGAAGGTCGATGGTGGCAAGGTTACGGCACTTGTCGGGGCGTCCGGCAGTGGGAAGACAACTATCCTGTCGCTAGTACTGCGTTTTTATGATCCGCAGGGCGGGCGCATCCTGATCGACGGGACGGATATCCGGGATATTGGCCTGCGCAGCCTCCGGCAGAACATGGCGTTGGTATCGCAGGATGTCACAATTTTCGATGACACGATTGCCGGTAATATCGCTTATGGCCTGAAAGGTGCAACGAATGAACAGGTGCGTGCCGCCGCCAAAGCTGCTGCCGCCGAGGATTTTATTTTGGCGATGCCGCAAGGGTTTGATACGCAGGTAGGCGAGAACGGGGTACGCCTGTCCGGTGGGCAGCGGCAGCGTATCTCACTGGCACGCGCCATTCTGCGCAATGCGCCGATACTTCTGCTGGATGAGGCAACATCGGCACTCGATAATGAATCGGAACGCCTGATTCAGCAAACACTGGAAAAATTGGAGCAGGGACGGACCACGCTGGTTATCGCACACCGCCTGTCCACCATTCAGCATGCCGATAAAATCATTGTGATGGATAAAGGCCGTGTCGTTGATCAAGGTACACATGACGAATTGATGGCGCGTAACGGTGTCTACACACGTATGCACAACGCGGCCCTCACTGGTTCTTAAAGCATGAAGAAAATTCTATACACACTTATTATCGGGCCTGTCCTGGCCTATCTTCTGCTGCTGGGCATGTTGTTTACACAACAGCGTTCAATGATGTATTTCCCTCCGGCGACTTTAACGGCAGAACAATTAAAATCTATCCTGCCGGAAAACACATTGCCGATTTCAGTGACGACCGAAGATAAGTTGATGCTGAAAGCATATCTGGTTCCCCCTAAAGACAAGAATGCGCCCATATTGCTGGTTTTTCACGGCAATGGCATGCAGGCTGCCTGGATGGCAGGCCAGTTTCAAAGCACGATTGCGCAAGGGGCCGGGGTATTATTGGCGGAATATCGGGGCTATGTCGGAAACCCCGGTTTCCCGCACGAATCAGGATTTTATAAAGATGCCGACGCCTATTTTGCCTATATAAAAACAAATTACCCTGACAATCCGCTGGTTATTTACGGGCAGTCTCTGGGGTCCGGGGTTGCCGTGGATCTTGCGAGTCGGAACGCCGGGAAGTTCGATGCGCTGGTGCTGGAAGTGCCATTCGATTCCATGGTCAATCTGGTGGGTGAATTATATCCTTATGTGCCTTTGCGTGAGAAATTACTGCATGATAAATATCATTCGGATTTAAAAATTGTTTCCATTAAAGAACCGAAACTATTTCTGCTGGCTGGCCGTGATGAAATCGTCAGTGTTGAAAGCGGCAAACTTCTTTATGATTTAGCCAGTGAACCCAAGCAGATTGAACTTTTTGAAAATGCCACACATATGACAGTGTATGACGAAGGGGCTTCAATTGTATTAAACAAGTTTTTAGCAGAAAGGGTCGGGATAAAATGAAGAAAATATATTTGGCTTTGTTAGGTTTTTTTCTTTTTACTGGCATGGCGCAGGCTGCTCCGGTGGAAATCCATACGCAGGACGGTCGCACATTGAAATTTAACGTCGAAGTCGCCAAGGACGATAAAACCCGTGGCATGGGGTTGATGTGGGTTGATAAGCTGCCCGAAGATGGGGGGATGCTGTTTGTATTCCCGAAACGGCGGTTTGCCACCTTCTGGATGAAAAACACGCCGCTATCCCTGGATATCATGTTTATTGATGAAAAAGGCGTTATCACCCGAATCTACGAGAACGCCGAACCATACAGCCAGGAGCCAATTACATCCAAAGGACCGGCCCTTTATGTACTGGAAGTACTGGCCGGAACAGTCAAAAAGCTCAATATTTCCAAGGGTGACAAGGTTATTTCAAAAGAAATGTCAAATGGGCTTGAAACTCAGTAAGGTTTTCGTGTAAAAGAAGGCCTTCGTACCGTGTCGGGGCGTAGCGCAGTCTGGTAGCGCAACTGCTTTGGGAGCAGTGGGCCGGGGGTTCAAATCCTCTCGCCCCGACCATTTTTTCAAATAAATTCCGGGGATTTCATGGCAAAGAAAATCATCAGTATTGTTATTATCCTTCTTATTGCTCTCGCGGGTTTTATCAACACGCGCCCGGATGAATTCAGCGTCACGCGCTCTGCTACCATCAATGCGCCAGCTGCCAAAATATTCGAACAAGTCAATAACCTGAAGAAATGGGAAAACTGGTCGCCATGGGCTAAGCTGGACCCGAGCGCCAAAACAACCTTTGAAGGTCCGGATGCCGGGGTAGGGGCTATCATGCGCTGGGACGGCAATATGGATGTCGGCGCAGGCAGCATGACCATTACGGATAGTAAACCGGATGAGTTGATCGCATTTCAACTGGACTTCCTAAAACCGATGGAAGGCACCAATACGGCGGAATTCACTTTCAAGCCGGAAGGTGAAAGGACCATGGTCAATTGGACCATGTCAGGAAAAAATAATTTCATTGCCAAGGCAATGGGCCTGTTTATCGATTGCGAGAAAATGGTTGGCGAGCAGTTCGATAAAGGTCTGGCCAATATCAAGGCTGTCGTTGAAGCCAAATAGGTTGAAATAACAATGCTTTTAAAGGGGCCTTTCGGGGCCCTTTTCGTTTCAATTATATGAAGTCAGACCTTTATTTTCCTGCAAAATCCCCCTATGCTGCCCGGCATATGGACGAGAGTAACGAAGCACAATGGGCCGTTCTGGCCGGCAAAGCGCAAAAGGGGGATGCAAATGCCTACCGTGAGCTTTTGACCGCCATTGTGCCGGTTATCCGCCGCAATGTCGTTGGCAAGCTGCCCAGCCGGGATGCCGCCGATGATGTCGTGCAGGATATATTACTGTCCGTCCATAAAGCTCTCCACACTTACAGTCCGAACAGACCGTTTTTGCCGTGGCTGATGTCCATTATCCACTTCCGCCGGGCCGATTTCCTGCGTCAGCATTATGCCGACCGTGAAAATTTGCGCCATTCCCTTGATGACCCGGATTCCCCGGACTACCTTGTATCAGAGGGAATACCAGACGGAACGATGAAGGATATCGAAACCGCGATTGAATCGCTGCCGGAAAATCAGCAGAAGGTTGTGGAGCTCATGAAAATTAAAGGCTATAGCGCGGAAGAAGTATCGCAGAAGACGGGCATGACCGTTGCAGCGGTCAAGGTTTCGGCCCACCGCGCCATTGCAAAACTTCGGGAACGATTGTGACATGACGACGGACGATATCAAGAAAACCATTGACGGTCTTTGCTGCGACCTCAAGCCCATGAAATGTGACAGGCCTTTATGGCGCTGCCTTCTATGGGTTTTGCTGGTTGTGTCCTATACATCGGCGGTCGCAGTATTTATTGGGTTTCATGAAAATATCGAAGACAACATGGGGCGCGCCGACTATGTTTTTGAACTGATACTGGCATTCTCAATCGGTATCTCTGCGTCTTTTATGGCCTTTTGGCTGAGCATTCCCGATTGTGCCCGTCAGCAGCGATTTCTGGCTGTCCCCATTACCCTGCTGGCCGTTCAGTTCGTCTGGATGGTCGAGCATATGTTCTTTGACGGGATAGGCGATATCCGGGAAAACTGGCTGTCGAATTGCTGGATAAATACCGCGATTCATACAACATTGCCTGCTTTGGCTGTTGTCTTGCTTGTCCGGCGCGGCGCAACGGTCAGGCCATGCTGGCTGGCAATCATGGCGGTGCTGGCGGTCAGCGAGTTTGGCTGGATAGGAATGCGCTTAGTTTGCCCGAAAGATAATATCGGGGAAGCCTATATTCTTAACTTTTTACCCTACGTGGTATTGGGAATTGTAGCCGGATTCCTCGCCAAACGCCTGTTTAAATGGTAAATCTGGCTGTTTTCTGCCCTTTTCATTTTTTGGTAATTCGTTTAGGGTAAGCTCATAATTTCAGGAGTTGACCTATGGATGTCCGCATATACCGTCCCGCCAAATCCGCCATGCAGTCTGGCCGCGCCAAAGCCGGGGCGTGGGTGCTGGAATATGAGCTGCGCACCGCGCGCCGCCCGGAAGAACTGATGGGCTGGACCAGTTCTGGGGATACCCTCAATCAAGTTAAACTGAGCTTTGCCACGCAGGAAGAAGCCGTGGCCTATGCCGTGAAAAAGGGCTGGGGCTATACAGTCACACCGGAGGCCGTCCGCAAGCTGCGCCCCCGTAACTATGTCGATAATTTCAAATACATCCCATCCGAAGAAGCCAAAGCTTAAAGGGTGGTGTTACGGTCCCGTAGCTCAACTGGATAGAGCATCTGCCTTCTAAGCAGAGGGTTGCAGGTTCGAGTCCTGCCGGGATCGCCATTTTTTATCTATACTATATTCCACACTTCCAGCAAATCATCAGTAAACGCGTACATCTGCCTTATCATTGTGGGCATATATTTTTGTGCTTCGGCACGCAAGGCCAGAACATCGACCTGGCTGGAGCATTCGACCAGCGTATTTTCAAATCCGGCTAAATGCACTTCGGGATGAAACTGTACAGCAAAGGCCTTTTTACCGATACTGTAAGCCTGATTGACGTATTTATCGGAAGACGCCAGCAAGGTTGCCGATTTTGGCAGGTCAAAAGTATCGCCATGCCATTGCAGGATGCGGGTAAGTGACGGGTCGAAATGACGGAAAGGTGATTTTTGGCCTTCGTCAGTCAGCGTGATATTCATCATACCGATTTCTTTGCCGTTCGTTCCTTTGTAAACCTTCTCACCTGCGGCGGCGGCCATAAGCTGCGCGCCCAGGCAGATGCCAAGAATAGGGTGATCGGCAGCCAGACATTTTTGCATCAGCGCAATTTCATCATGCAGGAAGGGAAATTTGTCGGTATCATATACACCCATCGCGCCACCCAATACGATAACGGCGTCATAATCCAGCGGATTAAGGGTTTTCAAATCGGCGGTATAGCCTTCAACCTTGGTTACCTTGTAATTCCTTTCACGAAAAATATCGTCGAGCGTGAAAAGATCGGCGGAATACATATGCCGTATAACAAGGATATGGGGCTGAGGCATTATTTATACATCACCATTAAAATTTCATAGATTTTACGGCCTTTGGGCGAGTTGACCTCGACCGAATCCCCGACGCTTTTGCCGATAAGGGCGCGTGCCATCGGGGCGGTCACCGAAATCTTACCGTTATCGGCATCTGATTCATATTGGCCGACAATCTGGAATTTCAACTCTTCATCCGTATCTTCATCGGCGAGAATGACGGTCGCACCAAATTTAACCACATCACCGGACAGGGTTTTAGGATCGATAATCTGGGCAAGGGAGATGACGGCATCCAGTTCCTTGATACGGCCTTCGATAAAGCTCTGGCGTTCGCGGGCCGCGTGATATTCGGCATTTTCGGACAAATCACCATGGGCGCGGGCTTCGGCAATCGCGGCAATAACCGCCGGGCGTTCGACTGATTTGAGATTCTTGAGTTCTGCTTCAAGAACCAGAAAACCTTCGCTTGTCATAGGGATTTTGTCCATAAAAACCTCATTCATTAAAAAGATGAACCCGCCGAAAGCGGCGGGAGTTCAAGGGTGAGGATATCCTGTCATTTTTTATCCGTCAATGTTTGCTTTTTATAGTGAAAATTATGAAAAGGAAGGGTTGGCAGATAGACGGCTTCGTGTACCATGAGCGTATGATATATGATTTATGCGTTATCGGTGGAGGCATTAACGGGGCGGGCATCGCCCGCGATGCCGCTGGTCGTGGGCTGAAGGTTTTGTTACTTGAAAGAGGCGACCTGGCTGCCGGAACATCATCGGCGAGTTCCAAGATGATTCATGGCGGGCTGCGTTATCTTGAATTCTACGAATTCGGGCTGGTCCGCAAGTCGCTCGCCGAACGTGAAGTGATGCTGCGCATCGCGCCGCAGATAGTCCGCCCCCTTCGTTTATGCATTCCCCAGAATAATGCGACACGTCCGGCCTGGGTGGTGCAGGCTGGATTATTTATCTATGACCATTTATGGCCGTTGCAGACACTGCCCAAGTCGGGACGTGTGAATCTGGCCGCACATCCATTTGGGAAATCTTTAAAACCGGGGCAGCAAACCGGGTTTGTTTATTCCGATTGCTGGGTGGATGATGCGCGGCTTGTGGTTATCAACGCCCTGGATGCCAGACGCCTGGGGGCCGATATACGGACACGGATACCTTGTACGGGGCTGAATGTCGAAGGTAACATATGGCATATCAAAACACCGTCTGAAAAATTCGCGGCCAGAGTGGTTATCAATGCGACGGGACCATCGGCCCGGCAGTTTCTGGATGCGACTGGCATGGTAACTCCGGATATGCCGCAATTGCGTCTGGTGCAGGGCAGTCATATCGTTGTCCCGCGTCTGTATGACGGTGATCAGGCCTATATGCTGCAACAGCCGGACGGCCGTATCGTTTTTGTGTTCCCGTATGAAGGAAAATACACATTGATCGGAACTACAGAGACTGATTTTTATGGTGACCCATCCCGCGCGAAACTGACAGACATAGAACGCGATTATCTTATTAGTTGCGTCAATACGTTTTTTGAAAGCCAGATTGAAGCAAAAGATATCGTTTGGTCGTATAGCGGGGTGCGTCCTTTATTTGACGATCATAAAACTGATGCGCGCAAAGTCACGCGCGACTATAAATTTTACCGTGATGAGTCCCGTGGGCCGACGCTTCTGTCGATTTTTGGTGGCAAATTGACAACTTACCGTCCCTTGGCCGAGGAGGCATTAGGTCAGTTACGCCCGGTTCTGCCGCAGATGGGGCTTCCCTGGACATCAACGAAACCGTTACCCGTTACCACAGTGGATATAAATCAAATCCCCACTTTGCTCACAGATGAAATAATTCATTATTTTATTGAAGAGGAATTTGTCACGACGCTGGACGATATTTTGTGGCGGCGGACCAAGTGGGGCTTGCATCTCACGCCTGATGCTATTGGCGATGCGCGCGCGAGATTTGAATTAATCAGGAAGGATGCTTTGGATGCCTAAAGTCATTGCCATTGACCAGGGGACCAGCAGCAGCCGTGCCATGGTATTTGATGAACGTGGCCAGCCGCTGACCACCAGCCAGAAAGAACTGACGTTACATTATCCGCATAGCGGCTGGGTCGAGCAGAACCCGGAAGATATCTGGAATGACACGCTGGCAGTTTTACGTGATGTGCACAAGAAACATCCGGATGCGCAGGCCATCGGTATTACCAATCAGCGTGAGACGACAATTATATGGGACCGCCGCACGGGTCAGCCTTTGTATAACGCGATTGTCTGGCAGGACCGGCGGACGGCGGATTATTGCGGAGCGTTACGCAAGGCCGGGCATGAGAAGATCATCCGGGAAAGAACCGGGTTGCTGCTGGACCCATATTTTTCAGCGACGAAAATTCGCTGGATACTTGATAATACACCTGGGGCATGGGAAGACGCGCAAGCGGGCCACCTGGCCTTCGGAACAATCGACTCTTTTCTGTTATGGCGCCTGACAGGCGGGCAGGTTCATGCCACGGATGCCACCAATGCGTCACGGACGATGTTGTTTAATATTCATAGCTTGCAATGGGACCGGGAATTGCTGGCGATATTTGGTATTCCTGAATCGCTGTTGCCGGTGGTGAAAGAAAATGCGTCATCATTTGGGTATACGGCCTCAGGGATTATTCCCAAGAGCTTGCCGATCACAGGTATGGCAGGGGACCAGCAAGCCGCGCTCGTCGGGCAGGCGTGCTTTAAGGAGGGGATGATTAAGTCGACCTATGGTACAGGTTGTTTTGCCCTGATGAATATCGGTCCACAGGTCAAACTATCAACACATAAACTTCTGACTAGCCTGGGGTATTGGGTTGGGCAGGAGAGAGCCTATGTGCTGGAAGGTTCTATTTTTGTAGCCGGAGCTGCTATTCAATGGCTGCGGGATGAGATGAAATTTATCAAGGCAAGTGGTGATACGGATAAGCTTGCGCACAAGGTCAAGGATAATGGCGGGGTGTATTTTATTCCCGCCTTCACGGGTTTGGGCGCGCCATACTGGAACCCGAATGTGCGCGGGGCGATATTCGGTCTGACCCGTGGGACGACCAAAGCGCATATTGTTCGCGCAGCCCTGGAGGCGCAGGCATATCAGACACGCGATCTGCTGAGTGCGTTTCAGCAGGATTCAGGTTTGAACCTGACAACCATGCGCGTGGATGGTGGACTGATATCCAATGAATTTATGGTGCAGTTTCTGGCCGATGTGATGAAGATGGATGTGGAACAACCGACCTGTTCTGAAACAACGGCTTTGGGTGCTGCTTATCTGGCGATGCTGGGGGCAGGGGTATTTAGGTCGCTGAATGATATTACTGCGAACTGGGACTGCCAGAAAAAATATCAGGCAATGACCAGTCAGGACAAATTTTATAAAGAATGGAAAAATTATATTGTGCGGTTAATATAAATTATGAGAGAGAATTTTCCCATCTGCGTACGAGCGCCAGGGATTTTTCTTCAAGCTCAGCAACGTGTGTTTGACGAACGGGATGGATGAGGTGGCTTTGGAACACAGACGTATCATAGGTTCCCCCATAATATTCTTTAGCAACCTTACTCATAGGACACGCATAAAAGATATCAGTTATGCCACACCACATAGTTACACCGAAACACATTAGGCATGGTTGCATGGATGCATAAAGGATGGCATTTGCTAAGTTAGTGGATTGAACATGTCTGCTTGCATTGCGTATGCACGATAATTCCCCATGTGAGGTCGGGTCGTATAAAATATTCCCAATACTAATGCCCTCGCCAATAATTTGGTTATCTTTCACAATAATGGCGCCAGCGGGAAAACCACCTGAAAGAAGGGACTCTTCTGCCTTCTGAATTGCTTTTTCAAGAAAGAAATTGTGCTGAGGCGAAGCCATACGTCTATTTTTCGCGGAAAATAATGCGGCCTTTGGTCAGGTCATACGGAGTCATTTCAACAACGACTTTGTCGCCCTGTAGAACGCGGATACGGTTCTTGCGCATTTTGCCAGCGGTGTGCGCGAGGATTTCGTGGTCATTCTCGAGCTTGACACGGAACATCGCGTTGGGCAGCACTTCGGTGATAACACCTTTAAATTCAATCAGATCTTCTTTAGACATTCATTTCCTGCAGGGGTAAAAAATTCTGCCCTGTTTTATAGGGAAATGAAGCAAAATGCAACGTCATTGATTATGAAAATCAATGAGCGGTCATACTTTGCGCCGCACTAGCAATCAGTTCTTCCTCATGCGTTATCAGATCACGCGCTTCACGCAGCGCCTTGTAATAATGCCCCTGAATAATCTGGCCATTAATTTTCAGGAAAAAAATGGAGGTGCTGGGCGCTGCTTCCTGAATCATCTTGAGTAATTCAAAATATTTCGGATGGTATTCGCGTGGGTTGCGGGCCAGATACATACATTGCAGCATGAAATAAACTTTTTTGCAGGGACTGGTCGCTTCGCTTTCCTGCATGATGTCTTTCTCGCGCAGGATAGGTGTATCCCCCGATATATGCAGGCGGGTGCGCTGTGTGTCGTTCGTCAGGACGGCGGAGCCGACCAGAATTTTTTCACCAGGTTTCAGATCGATAATAAGGGCCATGATTTATTCCTCCGTCCCGCTTTTGCGGGCAAAATTTTCAAATATCTGGGTTTGCGCCTGGTCTGCCAGCTCAAAGGGCAGGGCTTTGTCCCGAATTTTAAGATAGGCAGGCTGTTCGCTGTGAGCCTTGAGTGTTTTGACCTTCTGACATCCCCGTTGAGCCGATTCAATCGCCAGAACAGAGAAATCGCGGCGGTCCATAATCGTGTAGATATCCCCTTGGATAAGATTGCGCAGCGAAACGGCAATATCAATGGCATTCATGACATCAATACGGGAGTTTTGTATCTTGCCCAGCATGGTAAAGTCGGGTTTACGGAAGCCAAGGCCGCTTGATGTCATTATCATGCCTGGGGTTACCATTTTATGTTGCTGTTCTATATCGAATACAGTGGTCAAATTATCACCCATCATCATATTGATATCTTCGCATGTTGACTGGCTTGCTTGAATATCTAGTTTCTTTAATGCCGTTTCAAAGCGGGCTCGCTGCTCTTCAATTTGAGTCGCATAGCGTGTATCGCCGTTAGGTTCTTGGATAAAATTCTTGGCACGGACGGTGATGCCGCCCAGTTCCTCGAGAATGGCGATTATATCTTGTGCAAATTTGAGAGATGATTCAAGAATTCGCAGGGAGCGGTTAAAATATTCGACAAGGGGTGTGAGATGTTTTTCTTCACCGGCGATAATGGCGCATAAAACATCGTTAGCGGCTGGATTATCCACCAGAGATGGCGCAGATTTACGAAGAGGAGATGAAATAAAAATTGTAGAAGTCATTGTGTTTACCTCCTTTCTGGGGTCGTCAAAAACGGGCGCGGTCCTGCGCCTTACACAGTTATAACTATACTAGAGGCTGCGTTAACAAATGGTAAAGATATTTCTGACAGCATAGTGGGTGAATTTTTCAAGCCATGGCATGAGTATTTCCATGATTTTCATATACTTTAAAAACGACAAACGGATTGAATCGGGGGCGCTTGAGCAGGGACAGAAAATCCCCGCCAATACGCTTTGGGTCGATGTGCGCAACCCGGATGAAAATGACTTAAAGGTTATTGAAGAACAAATCGGCGTCCAGATTCCCAGTAAAAAGGAAATCTGGAAGAACCATGTTTTGAATCGTCTTTACGTAGAAGACGGTATTGCCTATATGACCGCTGCCCTCATTACCAAAGTAGACAGCCCGCATCCGGGGACATCGGCGGTTACCTTTATTTTGACCCCGCAGCTAATGCTCACGGTTCATGATATCGACCCCACGTCATTCCGGAATTTTGCCAACAGGCTGCATAAATCATGCGATCCATTTCCAACACCTAATCATGTGCTGGAAGGGCTGCTGGAAGAAATTATTACCCGCATCGCCTATAATTCCGAAATTGTCGTGCAATCTTTGGATGAGATATCGCACGATATATTCAGTGAAGATGTGATAGGGGACAAAGCCAAAAATACATCGCAGTTTATGAAGGCGGTTCTGAAACGTCTAGGGGCGGCGGCAGATTTGAATTCCAAGATTAACGAGAGCCTGCATAGCGTGAACCGCCTTCTGGTGTTTTTCAAGCAGATTGTATCACGTGATGAAGAAGTGGATGCCAATACCGATATTCTGATTACCGATGCGGCTGCTTTGACAACGCAGTCGGCATTTTTGTCGGATAAAATTACGTTTCAACTGGATGCCTTACTTGGCATGATCAATGTTGAGCAGAACCTGATTATCAAGATTTTCTCAATTGTAACGGTGTTTTTCCTGCCACCTAGCTTGGTGGCAAGCATATACGGCATGAATTTTGAATTCATGCCTGAACTCAATATGCACTTTGGCTATCCTGTTGCTTTAGGACTTATGTTCCTGTCAGCGCTGATGCCCTATTTGTATTTCCGCAAACGAAACTGGCTCTAGGCAAAGAAATCATAGCTGAGGTTTCCATTGGAAAAGTCAGGAATGTTATTCATTTTCACCTGCATCACGGTTGTTTCCGTGCCGGATTGAGCAGTATGTCCATTCGTTCCGTCCAAAGAAAATCCTTGGTGTGAATGACTGGACCGCCCGTCATGGAATTGGCCGAGCATCTGGTCGAAGGATTGGTTGCCGCCAGCCATGTCAAAGCTCAGGGAGGAACCGTCCATTTTAACGCCGGCCTGATCCAGGGCGGCTTTAAGCGCATGGGAGTCACGTTGCAAAAGGTTCAGCGTTTCCTGCTTTTCAGCCAGTAGATGTACCTTCATAGCTTCACCCTTTTCATAGCTTAATTGAATTTGGACACGACCAAGCTCGGGTGGGTCCAGTTCAACGCGCAGGGTTTGCTCCTTAACCTCGCCATTTGCGGCGGCCTTTTCAAGCATGACGGCAATGGTTTGAGTTGCCGGGTGGCTGGCAGCAGCAGAGGCGTTATTGAGCAATGGGGTTGTCAGGGATGTCGATTGACCTGAGCCAACTTGATTCAGGGCAGTCGGTATCATACCGGATGTCATATCAAAGTTTCCATTTGAGGCCATAAAGAAATGGCTGAGCTTATCCAGTTTCCCAAGTCCTGCCTGAATGTCAGCCTTTACCGAAGCTTCTGCGCCCGGACGCTCGGCATCGGCCACATCATTGGTTGCAGGGGCATTGCCGGACGCAGCCGATGATTCTGCTTCCTGTGCCAGTTGAGATATTTCAAAGGGGCGCAACGGGCGTTGGGCAAAAGGAGATGCCGCTTTTGGCGCATCACTGGCCACTTCACCTGCTTGTGCGGAAGCAGTGGCAGCGATAGCAAGGCCAGCCGGATTTTGGTTGAGTGCCGGTATATCAACAGCCGTGTCCAGTGGCGTGTTTGCCATTATGGCCGGGTTGTTCTGAACAGGAGCTGCCACGAAATTCACCATAGCGATAGCTGCAGATCCATCACTGACATCCTGCGCGTCGGTTACGGCTTGTGCGGATGCGGCAATCTGATCCTTAAGCTGCTCAATTTGGGCTGGGCTTAAGCCGCTGGCGATCAGAAGCGGGTTCGCTGGCATATCATCTGATGGCACGGTCAGAGGATTCAAATTTTCTGAAGTAACTGTTAACACACAGGGATCAAATTCCTCAGGCACGATTGAAATAACCTGTGCAGCCACCTTAACGGGAGTCGTTGGAAGAGGTGTTGACGGGATGCCTGGTGTCAGTGCTGCCAGAAGTTCGGGACTCAGGGTTGTTTCCTGACCGGATGAGATAGCTGTCAGGAGACTTTGCAGATCGTCTTCCGATAAATTGGCAACGCCAGTAGGCAGGACGAGGAGGGCAGGATCAAAACTGAAACCAGCTTGACCAAACTGCAGTGATTGTGTGCTTTGTGCGGGATCAGTGCTGGCCGCTTGATTCATGCCAAACATCGCCATAAAATTCAGGAACATACCATTCGGGCCGCCATTGGCGGTCATGCCGGCAAATGGGTTTATGGCGGAAGAAGCCGCAGGCGACGCAACAGTAGCAACATTATAAGACATGATATGGGCCTTTCACTGATTAAATGGCTTCGTTGATAGCGGTGGCGACCGGGCGATTTTTATCAGCTCCGGCAGTTTTGCCCCGCTTGGTGTAACGCGATTGATTTTTATTTACTAAGTAACGTGCGGCATCGAGCAGGCGTTGCTGCAGGCGACGGGTTGTTTCAGCGCGCAGGCTGCAGTTACGCTGCGATTCAAGCGCGAGCGCATTTAGCGTTTTTTGAGCCATGTAGATACGTTCCTTAATCGCCGGACTGGCCAGCTTTGTCAGGCTGGCATGTGCCTGAACTTCGGCAATATGTTGTTCGCATTCCGTGGCCAGTTGAACTTTTATGCCCTGGATGTCAACGAAGGCCTTCATATCACGTAATTCAAGTGCCGTACGTTCATCTTCATAAACGCGAATGAGTTGTTCCATTTGACCCAGGATGACGAGCAGGGTCTTTTCGGCGGAGAATTGTTGTGATGTGGTTGCGTTCATTAATTACTCCCTGTTGTTTGATGTTCCTGGACTTTTAAAAGTTCGGCGGTCACGTTATCTGCAAGACCGATACCGCCTTGCTTGGCAAATAATTTGCCGTATTCCTGCACCATCAGGCCGCGGAATATTTCTTCGCCTTTGCCACCACCGAAAACCTCATCGACACCGACGGATTCGAACATAGGCTTCATCATTTCCGTGATAAATACAGCTTCAAAGTCCTGTGCGGCTTGAATAGCTTTGCTCTTATCCGCCGTATGGTTAAGTGGCTTAACGACACTCGTTGTTTGGGCGGTCAGTAGATTTGAAGCAGAAAGCGTTTTGTTATCCATGTTTTGCCCTTACATCGTCTGGATTTCTGCCTGCAGCGCACCGGCAGCTTTGATGGCCTGCAGAATAGTGATGATATCGCGCGGACCGACGCCCAGTTTGTTCAATCCGGTAACCAGATCCTGAAGTGTGACGCCACCTTCAAGAACAGCCAGTTTGGCGTCTTCATTGCTGTTCACCGAAATATCCGTACGTGGGACGACAACGGTTTCACCGTTTTCAGCAAATGGGTTCGGTTGTGATACTTGCGGGGTTTCATTCACCTTGATGGTCAGGCTGCCTTGGGCGATGGCCACGGTGCTGACTTTGACATCCGCGCCCATCACAATGGTACCGGAGTTTTCGTCGATGATAACCTTGGCCACCTGATCAGGTTCGACCGGCAATTGTTCGATGTCGGTAATCATATCGACCAGAGTGCCCGGATAGGCGGTCGGCTTGCGCAGGGTAACCGCAGCATCGTTGCTGGCCATGGCAATATTAGCCGAGGTAAACCCGTTAATGGCGCGGGCAATGCGGCGGGCGGTCGTGAAATCGGGATTTTTGAGCGCCAGGCGGATCTCCGGCAGGTCGTTCAGGTTAAACTTGATTTCGCGTTCAACGGTTGCGCCTTCGGCAATGCGGCCACGGGTAGGGGTATTTTGTGTTACGCTTTGACCTTCACCGGAAGCAGAAAAACCAGAGATAGCGACAGGCCCCTGGGCCACGGCATAAACTTCCCCATCGGCGCCCATTAACGGGGTAACAAGAAGTGTCCCACCTTGCAGGTTTTTAGCATCGCCCAGCGTGGAAACGGTTACATCAAGACGTGAACCCTGTGTCTGGAACGGCGGCATGGTCGCGGTGACCATAACAGCGGCCACGTTGCCAGTATTCAGGTTTTGCCCTTTGACGTTAACGCCGAGACGTTCCAGCATCGCGATCAGCGATTGTTCGGTAAATGGCGAGTTATTAAGTTTGTCACCTGTGCCGTTCAGACCGACAACCAGACCGTAACCGATCAGCGCGTTGTCACGCACGCCTTCGATATCGACGATATCCTTGATGCGTGTTGTTGCGGCCATGGCTGGGGTTGATGCCAGCAGGCTTACTATGGCTAGAAACTGAAAAATCCTATGACAGGACATTCTTTTGGCTCTTTTCAACATGTTGCCACCCGTTTTTTATCTTTTTATGGGCCTATTGACCCACGGGGATGTCTTGCGAGAACCGTGCCAAGTTGAAATTTATTTAAAATCAATGGGTTATGAGCGCGATAAAGCTAGGAAAAACTTGCCGACTGCAACCTATCGACCCATCTGATAAGATATAAGAAGAATAAAGATCATGGAGTAAAAAATGAAAATTGGTGGGCCGGATTCAACGCAAAAAGTAGGTGGACCCAAGAAAACTGATAAAGCTGGACGTGCGGGGGGGGCATCTTTTGGCAGCCTGCTGGGCACGGATGAAGCAGAGGCCCCGGCGCATACATCCGCCACAGGGGTAATTGCTGGGATTGATGCCTTGCTGGCCGCCCAGGAAACAGATGACCCGGCCCAGCGGGCGTCCCGTGGCAGAATGCGCAAGCGGGGGGATGATATTCTGCGTCAACTGGACAAGTTGCGCCTTGGTATGCTGACCGGGACATTATCCGTTGGCAACCTGATTGATATTGCCGACGTTGTGGCGTCCCATCGTGAACGGATTAACGATCCGCAATTATCCAGTCTGCTGGATGAGATTGACCTGCGTGCCCAGATCGAGATTGCGAAGATGCGGATGGCGCTGGACGCAGCGAAAGTCTTTTAGAACAGAAGTTTTTCGGCCCGTGCGAGATCTTCGGGCGAGTCGATGCCGGTCATGGATGGCCGACCTTTATAATCGACCTGTACAGCTTGTATTTTTAATCCCATTTCAATGGCGCGTAGTTGCTCTAGCCCCTCTAATTCCTCATAGAAGGACGGTTTTGCCTGCACGAATTTCTGCAGGGCAGGCAAGGCATAGCCGTAAAGTCCGATATGACGGTACACGGGGGACATTGGTTCTTTCTCACGTAAGTCAGCCTCCTTACGGATAGCCGGAATAATATTTTTTGAAAACCAGAGCGCGCGACCTGTTTCATCAACAATGGTGGTTGTTCCACTGAACGGCGTTGTCTGTTTGGATTGCCGCAGTTGGTCCAGCTCATCCCATGTCAGGCGTGTTACGGGTGTCACGATATCAGTACCGGGACGGATAGCGTCAATCATAGAACGGACAAAATCAGCTGGGGTTAAGGGGGCGTCCCCCTGCAAATTGATAACGAAATCAGGTGTAACCGCGAGTTGATTGACAGCCGCCATGGCGCGGTCCGTACCGGTCTGGCAATCGACGGGCGTCATTAATACAGGAATATCGTTATCGTGACAGAACTGCGCAATGCGGTTATCATCGGTCGCAACATGGATGGTGATATCTATCAGTCCTTTAGCTGCTTCAGTGGCAATATTATAGACGCGCTGCAGAACTGGAATGCCCTTTAATACAGCCAGCGGTTTACCCGGGAAACGGGTAGAGCCATAACGGGCCGGAATGATGATGGCGGTTTTCATTTCTGCCTCACCCACCACGTGTCGATAATGCCGGGGGATGTACCAGACAGTTTTTCAGGGTGATCGAGATGCGCCCACCAGGCCAGGCGCCATTTATTATAGTACCAGTTTGGCACAACAAAATAATTCCATTGCAGAACGCGGTCGAGGGCGCGGCAATGTGCAATCAGCTCTACCCGTGTATCAGCGCCGATCAGGCCTTTTACGATAGTATCAACAGCTTCACTTTGAATACCAATCAGATTGCGTGACCCTTCCTGTGTAGCTTTCTCGGAGGTCCAGAATTCTCGCTGTTCATTCCCAGGGCTATTGGATTGAGGGAAGCTGCTGAGTGTCATATCGTAATCAAACTTACGCACACGGTTTTGGTATTGGGCATCATCCAGTACGCGAAACGTAGCTTTGATGCCTATTTTCTGCAGGTTCTGAATAAACGGCAAAGCCCAGCGCTCAAAGGCCGGATTATCCACCATAAATTCAAAGGATAAACGCGTCCCGTTCTTTTCACGAATTCCATCAGCACCTATTTTATAGCCGGCGGCATCCAGTATATCGGCGGCTGTTTTCAGGTTGGCACGGTTATTTCCAGCCCCATTGGTTGATGGGGGGGTAAATTCAGTTGTAAAAACTTCAGCTGGGATTTTCGACCGTAACGGCTCCAGAATTTTCAATTCATCAGAGGCGGGAAGGCCGATGGCCCCAAGTTCCGAGTTTTCAAAGAAGCTGCGGGTACGGGTATAAGCGCCATAGGCAAATTGTTTATTTTCCCACTCAAAGTCAAAGGCATAATTTATGGCTTTGCGTACGGCAATATCCTGAAATACCGGGCGACGGATATTGAAGATAAAAGCCTGCATACCAGCAGGATTGGAGTTGGGTATTTCCTGTTTGACGATGCGACCGCTGGTCACGGCAGGGGCGTTATAAGCAGTGGCCCAAAGTTTGGCAACGCTTTCCTGTTGTACGTCAAAGTTACCAGCCAGAAAGGCTTCGAGGGCCACATTCTGGTCACGGTAATAGCTGTACACCACACGATCAAAATTATAGCGGCCTTTGTTAACGGGAAGGTCTTTTCCCCACCAATTAGGGTTACGCACAAATTCCATTGTCTGACCTGGCTGGAACGCGCCGACTTTGTATGGGCCACCCGAGAGAGGTGGGATCAGCGTACTCTCACCGAATTTTTTGTCTTTCCAGTAGTGTTTGGGAAGAATATTCATTTGCGCAATAATAAGTGGCAGTTCGCGGTTTAAGGATGTAACGAATTTAAAGGTAACCTGTGTGGGAGAATTCGCGGTGACTTCTTTTACATCAGCATAATAGGCACGATAAAAAGGAGCGCCATCTTTCACAAGCGTATTGAATGTCCACACGACGTCATCTGCTGTAATAGGCTGTCCATCATCCCAGACTGCGGATTTGTTCAGATTAAAAGTGACAGACGAATTATCTTCGGCACGTTCGACTGTCTCAGCCAGAAAACCGTACATAGTGAATGGTTCGTCGTATGATTGCTCCATAAGGCTAATGGAGGTCAGCGTATTAATGCCGGCAGCAGGATTGCCTTTAATGATGTAAGGATTGAAACTGTCAAATGTACCGAGGGCCGAAAGGCGTAATGTACCGCCTTTCGGCGCATCTGGATTTGTATAATCGAAATGGGTGAAGCCTGATTTGTATTTCACATCTCCATATAGTGAAAGAAAGGGCTCTGGTGTTGCATGGGCCGATATAGGCAAAAGCATTGCAATGAGAGTGCATACGCAAAAAAGAAAAAGACGCGTCATAATAGAACCTTTGCAGGGTATGTTTAAGTCAGGCAACCCGTTTCGGCCGATAGGCAATTTCGAGATCAGGGCGGCCAAACAAATACCCTTCACCAAGTTCCACGTCGAAATCGAGCAGTTCTTTCAGTTCGTTGTTACTTTCGAGTTTTTCAAGAATCAATGTAACACCGGAGCGATCCAGGGACGATTTCATACGGGCGATATTCATCTCGCCTTCATAGGACTGGCATAATTCAACCATCTTCTGGGCGTTGTATTTGATAAATGTAACGCCAAGCTCGGCAAATTCGTCGGCATTAATGTTACCGCGTATATTATCCAATGAAATCTGGCAACCAAGATGGGTCAGGCCATCAATTATGCGCTGTACGGGTGGGGCGAGGGAGCGGAAGTCATCTTCCTGAAGTTCGAGAATAAGACGATCGCAAAGATCACGGCGGCTGCGAACAAATTCCAGCAGATCATTCATAAACATTTTGTCTTTCAGGGAATGCGACGAGATGTTGATGAAATAGCCAAGTTTCAGATCATGACGGTTATCTTTTCGAATAGTATCAATAACATGATTTAGCAGAAGATGGTCGACATTCTGAATTAAAACTTCTTTTTCTGCGAGACTGCGGTATTTGGCCGCAGCAAGGTAAACGCCCGATTTAGCGCGGATCCGGGCAAATAATTCCAGATATTGCAGGCGACGAGATGGGAGCTTTACAATAGGCTGGGCAAATATCTCAATCTTGTCGTTTTGAACTGCGTTATGAATGAGTTCAATCATGACCTGATCTGTGTAATCAGGCATCATATCTTCAGTAACAGCGTTATCACGCGCTTCTTTGGAATTCATAAGAATGTCCTTGTATTTTTGCGCCCGTAATTCTTTGCCGGTTGCGGCCTGGGTGTTTGCCGGTGCTTGTGAGGGCATGAATGCGGGGGCGGCGGCACGTCCGCGAGTCCCCATGCGTTCAAAAGATTTTAGCACGGTTCGGGCGGCAGCTGTTTTGTTCTTATCCGTCATAAAGGCTTTTGAGGCCTGGACCATGTCGTCTTTCATGGTGTCGACATCTGTGCGGGTTCGGGCCAGTTCAAGCGCAATACGTGATTGCTCGTGTTCGATGTTTGAGATTTTGCCGGATAGTTCCGTTTCGGACAGGCGGCGCGTTATCGTTTCATAACCAAAGGTTCCAGCAATCGCCAGGAAGCCACCCAGATATCCCGCCGCAGTCGTTCCCATTACATGAGCAACAGTCGCAATGCACATAATACAACCGCAGCCATAAACAGCCAGCCAAGCAGAAGGGTATTTAGAGGGAATATCAAGCAGAGGCGGCATGATTGTCATTCCTTTGGATATGATCGGCCCCGATGGCGTCACTGATATGATTGAATTTATCGTGCCGCAGATAGGTAGCCAAACCATTATTAATATCTGCGATCAGCTGAGGGCCTTTGTAAACGAGGCCACTATAAATCTGAATCAGTGAAGCGCCGGCGCGAATTTTCGCATAGGCATCGTGGGCACTGAAAATCCCACCGACGCCGATGATAGGAATTTGACCTTTCGTCAGGGCATAAAAACGGAAAATGATGCGCGTCGACAGATCAGTTAAAGGCCTGCCGCTTAAGCCCCCTTTTTCCGCTGCGAAATTCGCTGGCAATTCTGATGGGCGGCCTAATGTCGTATTGCCCAGAATGACGCCATCGATTTTCAGGTCGAGGAGGACTCCCGCAATCTCGCTCAATTGTTCATCAGTCAAATCAGGTGCAAGTTTCACCAGCAGGGGTGGAGGAAAATTGCCACAGGCTTCACGACGTGCGGCCAAAACGGCGGTCAGCAATTCACGCAACGGTCCGGCTTCCTGCAAATTACGCAGGCCAGGGGTATTGGGGGATGAAATATTGATGGTCAGGTAATCGGCCATCGGTGCAAGGGAACGAATAAGAGCTGTGTAATCTTTGGCTGGTTCGGTCTGATCCTTGTTCATCCCGATATTGATGCCAAGAACGCCATTCGGACGGGGGCGTTGGGCAAGAAAGGCCGTAATGTTATCTTTGAATCCCGCCACGCCGCAATTGGGGAATCCCATGCGGTTTATAATGGACTGCGTCATGCGGTCACGGAATACGCGCGGGCGCGGATTGCCTTCCTGGGGTTTTAGCGTAACGGTACCAACTTCAACAAATCCAAAACCCAGATTGAAAAGAGGGCAAATAACTTCGGCGTTCTTATCGAATCCAGCTGCGAGCCCAACCGGATTTGGAAAGTTGCGATTCCACAGTGTGCTTTTAAGGCTGGCATAGTCACGCTGTTTGCAGGATATCAGCGCGGAAGGCATTTTTGCCAAAGTGCGTATCGTCAGGCGATGCGCCTTTTCGGGATCGAGTTGAAACAGCAGTGATTTAACCACATCATACATGATCACAGATGCCTAATTCCTTCACGAAGATATGACCAGCCAGTTATAAGGGTCAGTATTGTCGCTGCAACAAATAGCATATATCCGATTTCCCAGTTTATTGGCAAAACCGGTACGCCGTAATCGCCCATTATCAGGAAACCCAGTGAAAGCATTTGTGTACCGGTCTTCCATTTTGCAAGCGGAGAGACAGGAAAGCTGATATTTTTTGGGCCGAAATATTCACGCAGTCCAGAGATCAGAAATTCACGCGCAAGAATAATGGCAACGGGGATAAGTCCCCATGCGCCGAGATTGCCGTTTGCCAATAATGTTAAAAGGACAGAGGCGATAAAAATCTTATCGGCAACAGGATCAAGAAATTGACCAAAGGGGGAGACAACCTGAAACCGACGTGCCAGATAACCGTCAAACCAGTCAGTAATGCAGCCAAGTGTGTAAATCCCGAGCGCCGACCAAGCCGCCCAAGCGGCGTCCACCATCATAAGTGCCATAAGTAAGGGCAGAGTCAGGAGGCGCCCCACTGTCAATATATTCGGTATGTTTTTCATACTTACGTTGTAGGCAAAAATAATAGGCCTTTCAACTTGTTAATTGCCGTTCTTCCCAGTTATTCAAAGGTTATGGAGGCTATAGTGCTGGCTTCGTTGGTTTCATTTTCCATTTTTATGTCCATACAGATATTAAACTCGGTTAAATCCAGAACTTTTTCGGCTCTTTTAGGCATCATAATGCGGTTGGCCACGCAGTATTCAATCAACGCCGCGCTGACAAAATTTGCCGTTACGTTAATATATTTTTGTTCAAACGTCACATCGTCAAAAAATGTCAGGGTAATGGCGCGACTGGTATCCTGCACGTTATAGTCCATCTGCAGGGGAGATTTGTATAATTTCATGGAGTGAAATTCATATTCGGCATTCCCCGCAAATCGGGCGCGGATAACCTTTCCATTCGGAAAGGTTATCCCCTGGTTGGCACCATGCTGGCGGATAGCCGCGGTGGTTTCAGGGTGGGTGAAGACGATACGACGATGTTCTGTTGCCATAATTTTTTGTTTTCTTTGTTTTAACTAGGGGCATTCTATATCAATTTTAACCATCTGTGCAGACTCTAAGTGTTTGTTAACAATTGCGCAGTAGTCTTAGGGGTAGTCTCAGGCCATTTATGCGTCCGGGGAATGTAGTTGTCTAAGATGTTCAGGATAGTTGATGGAAATTATTGATCTGACACCGAAAAAGGAATCTGCCGGCGGCGGGGCCAATCTGCCTGCGCGTCAGGATCAGGCATTTTCGTCTCAGAAGGGTCGTCCTAATGGATTGATGCGCCGCGCCGGTAATAACTTGCAGGGGCAATTCGGTGACGAAGGCGGAATGAAAAGTACGGACCCGCGTGGCCGTATTGGCGACCGTCTGGTTGCGCAAGGTATTATTACTGTAGACCAATTGAATGTTGCGCTGCAGGAAAAGAAAATCAGTGGCAAATTGCTGGGGCAGGTGCTGATTGACCTCGGCTTTGTCAAAGAAGAGGTCATGATCCAATACTTGGCCGATTCTTCAGGCTATGAAGTTTTTGATCCCAAATCGACGGTTTTTGATGGCGATGCATTAGCATTGCTGACAAAGGCAGAAGCGCAAAATATGCGGGTTTTGCCAGTATCCTTCCGTGACAATGTCGCTGTTGTAGCACTTGTCGATCCCTATGATGTGGTGGCGATGGATTCGCTGCGCAGGGCTCTTCCCAAAGGAACGGAAATAAAATCGCTGATTGCTTCCCCATCTATTCTTGCTGATGCGATTGACGCAGCTTATGGCTATTCAAGCGTTATTGAAGATATTCTGAAGGAGCTGGATCGTGAGGGGGTTAATCCTGACGATGTTGCCAAGGTTTCTGCAGACCAGGCTTATTCTCACCCTATTGTGCGTCTGGTAAATGCGCTGATGTGTGAAGCTGTAAAAATGGGGGTTTCGGACCTTCACTTTGAGCCTGAAGAAAACTTTGTTCGCTTGCGGTACCGACTGGATGGGGTGTTGTTCACCGCTCAAATTTTGCATAAAAAAATTTGGAATGGTGTGTCCCAGCGAATCAAAATTATGTCGAAAATGAATATCGCCGACAAATTGGCCCCCCAGGATGGTCGATTTAACCTGAATATTGGCGATAGGGAGGCTGATTTCCGCGTGTCATCGCTTCCGACTGTCTGGGGCGAGAATATTGTTCTTCGTGTTCTAGATAAAAGCGCCAGCATTAAGCCATTGGAAAAGCTTGGATTTAGTCCAGAAAATCTGGACCGCATCAAGCGGGCCCAGGCGCGTCCCGAAGGGATTATTATCGTGACGGGGCCGACGGGTAGCGGGAAGAGTACATCCCTTTACTCAATGATTAATGAAATCAATAAGGTAGAAGTGAATATTCAGACATTGGAAGATCCAGTTGAATATTCCCTGCCAATGATCCGTCAGACTTATGTCCGCGAGGGCATTTTGGAGTTTGCTGATGGTATTAAGGCTCTTTTGCGTCAGGATCCGGATATTATTTTTATCGGGGAGATACGTGACGGGACCACCGGGGAAATGGCTCTTAAGGCTGCCATGACAGGTCACCAGGTTTATACAACGCTACATACAAATGACTCGTTTGGGGCTATCCCGCGTCTGGTGGATCTTGGTTTGAAGCCGGGCATGATTGCGGGAGCTATTATTGGGGTTTTTGCCCAGCGTCTAGTGCGCAAGTTGTGTCCGAATTGTAAAGAGGCGTTCACGCCAGATGAAGCCCAAATGCGTATTCTGGGGGTCGAAGGGGATGCCCCAACCATCTATAAGGCACGGCAAGGGGGGTGTTCTGCCTGCTCCGGCCAGGGGTATAAGGGGCGGGTGGCTGTTGCTGAGATCCTTCTTATGGATGAAGACTTGGACGAAATTGTGGCCCGTGGCGGGACGAAAGTCGAATTGCGGCGCCTTGCAAAACAAAAGGGATTCAAAAGTATGCGGGATGATGGTATTCTAAAGATATTGGAAGGCGTGACCAGTCTGGAAGAATTGGCCACTGCCGTTCACGTTCAAAAAGAATAATCCGCCATTCGCGGGCCGTCTTAGTCAGTTTCAGGGGAGTCACCCGTATGCAACCTTATAAGTATAAGGCTTATAACGCCAAGGGAAGGCCAATTCGTGGCGTTATTTCGGCGGCCAATGAGGTTGATCTTTTTAACCAGCTCCAGAGCGCCGGCATGGAGCTTGTCAGTTTTGAACCTGTAGCGAGTGAGAAAAATCTTGGTGGGGTATCGTTTTTCCGGCCCCGCGTTAAAGTCCGCGATATGATTCAATTCTTCATGCATCTTGAACAGATGCAGAGCGCTGGGGTGCCTATGCTGGATTCGCTGGCAGATGTCAGGGACTCGTCAGAAAATCAAACCCTCAAGGATATGATGACGGATGTTCATCGCACGGTGTCGGAGGGGAGTTCTCTTTCAGAGGCGCTGGGGAATTATCCCAATGTGTTTGGCAATCTGTATATCTCGCTGATAAAAGCCGGTGAAGATACGGGTGATCTTCAGAAATCCTATGCTCAACTTATCAAGTACCTTAAATGGGTTGATGACATGCAGAGCAAGATTAAGAAAGCTACGCGCTATCCGACCATATTGCTGCTTGTCGTCGTGTTAACCATTGTCGTGATGATGGGTGTGGTCGTCCCGCAGATTGTCGGGTTTATCAAAAATTTGGGGCAGGAGCTTCCATTCTATACGACAGCTCTTATGGCGACCTCGGAATTCTTTCAGGAGTTCTGGTGGGTTGTATTACTGACGCCCATTACGCTTTTTGCAGTTTACAAAGGGATGCGCAAGAATTCAGAAGGATTTGCGTATCAGATGGACTCGCTTTTCCTTCAATTGCCGATAGCGGGCCCATTGATTCGTAAAATCACCATTGCCAGATATGCCCAGACGTTTGGGGCGCTTTTTTCCAGCGGCATCGACGTGATTAATTGCCTGAAGTCATCGCAGAAAACGGTAAGCAATCTGGCGCTAATTGAGGCGCTTGAGGTTGTTCAGGCTCAGGTTCAGGCGGGGGCCCCACTTTCCAAGGCATTTAATTCTTCGGGTGAATTCCCAACCCTCGTGATCCGAATGGTTAAGATCGGGGAGGAGTCAGGAAACCTGACCCCCGTCCTGCAGCAGGTGTCGGATTTCTATACCAGGGACGTGGATGAAGCGGTATCGGCACTTATTACAATGATTGAGCCTATGCTAACCGCCCTTCTTGGTGTTATGATTCTCTGGATCGCGGTTGCTGTCTTCGGGCCTATTTACTCAAGCTTTGAACATATAAATATGTAAGTGGTTTTTTCTATGGCTGGATTTTCCCTTTCTAACCCATTTTCCTCCCGCGCTGTTTTGTTTCTGACGGATGATGGGGTGACGCTGCACCAGGTCAAAGGTAAAACCGTCTCTTTTGTCGGGTCGGAAACATGGAAGGGAGAGGGGTTTGACTCGCGCATTGAACAACTTTTATATCCCGTGCGTGGTACATCCGTAACAATACTTAATGACGCTGTAGAGCAGCATTACCGCAAGGAAAAGGTGGTCGTTGTTACGCTGCTCGACAAAAAGAATATGGTTCAGCGTCGTCTGAACGTATCTTTCCCGAATTATCCAATGCGCGCGGCCATGGCGTTGAAGGCAGAAGTTGATAAAGCGGCGCCTAAGCAAGAAGGTCCGCGTGGTGAGCCATATCTTTTCGCGGCTGTTCCGTCGACTGAATCCTATTCCCGCCTGGTGCGTGGTCTGTCCCAATCCGAAGTTGGGGTCTCTGGCTATGGGTTGCTGCCCGTCGAATCCGTGCAGATGGTAAAAACCCTGTCAGGTAAGCTTGCGCAGCGCTGGGGTGGGACGTCAGGGGCAACCTGGTCCATTCTCATTGGGCAGCATCATGGGGGTGGATTACGGCAGATAGTTATACGCGGGGGTGAATTGGCCTTAACGCGTGTAACGCCGGTCGACGAACCTAATCCGGAGGCAGTCGAAATATGGGCGGGTGATGTATCGCAGGAACTTCAGGCTACGCTTAGCTACCTGTCGCGCTTTGGCTATTCTCCCGAGGACGGGATTAATATTATGGTGGTTGGGAACCCGCAATATACGGCCCTGCTGGAGGATCTGATTAATGTGCCTTGCAATTTTGAGGCACTGTCTCCTTTGGAAGCTGGAAGGTTACTGAATATCAGCTTGCGTGACCCCCAAGGGGCAAGCCATTATGCAGACGGTCTTCATGCAGGATGGGTAGCTAAAAAAGTCGGCCTCACATTGCCCCTGGTGTCGCGCGAATTGCAGGCTATTGCCCGTCCGCGTAAAACAGCCACGGCAATCATGCTTGGCTTGAATGTCATACTGGCGGGGGCCCTCTATATCTCGTCAGAAGAGGCGCAGGGAATTTACCGCGCCTCGCGAAACCTGGAAGTGGCTGAAAACCGGAAAACGGAAATTGACCGTCTCTATCAGGAAGAGGTCAAGCGCAAAGAGATGATGGGCATCGATGTGAATCTTATTAAGGGGTCTTTGGATATACACGGACGCTTATTTTCACAGCGTACGGATGTGCTGGCTCTGATTGAGGACGTGTCGCGCAGTCTTGAAACGCTTCGTATTGACGGCTTTGAATATAAGAATGAGGGGGACGCCCTTACTGCGCCAAATGCCAATCCTTCAGATCCGGCGACTAAAGCGAATACACGGAATGTTAGTCTTGTTCTCAAACTCAGTTTTGCTGGGAATATACGGCCACAGGATGGGAATAAAGATATGCAGGAGCTTGCCAATCGCATCTCCCAAAAAATTCTGGCTAAGGGGTATGAAATTGAGGTCAGTAAACCGCTTGAAGATCTGACCTATAAAGGGGAAATTGACCGTGAGGTTGGGTTGACGGCGAGCGCGCGCGCAACGAGTGAGCGCTATCAGGCAGAGATTACTATTAAAAAGGCTATGAAATGATACGGCTTCTTGGCGTTAAAGTTATTTTGTTTATGGTTCTGCTCGTGCTTCTTAATGGGGGGCTTGGCGTAGGTTATTATTACTACCTGCAGCCCATGCGTGCCGAGGAAGAAAGAAAACTGACAGACACAAAGAACTATGTCGAGGCCAAGCGTCAGGAAGTGGCGAAGATGAAAGAAGAATTCGTTCTTCTGCAAAGCCAGTTACGCAATTTCAAAGAGCTGGAATATAACGGGTTCTTCAATAATCAGGATCGTGTCCTGGCAATTGAAACGCTTACCAAGTTTAGTGACAGGGCTGGTTTACTGAAAGCTGGTCTGAAAGTGAGCGCGGGGGAGCAGATTGCCGACCCGATGGCGGATCAGGCTAATCAGACGGTGATCAAAACGACTATTACGCTCGCGGCAAAATCGCTTGATGATGTTGATATTTATACGTTCCTGAAATTTCTTGATCAAAAATTTCCCGGTGCCGTTGATATCGTAAGTATTAAATTGGCGCGGAACGAAATATTAAATGCGGCCATGCTTCGTAAAATCGGTGGCGGCGATCCGACGGCACTGGTCAGCGGAGATATTGTGTTCGACTGGTATACGATGGCAGCCAAAGATTCGGCTGTGCCGCTTGGGGAAGGGAATTAGGATGACGTTGTCGCGCCATTTTAAAATTATTGCCTGTATGACGCTGGTATTATTTTCGTCGGCGTCAGCCTATGCGCAACAGGATGGAGGACTGCCGACAGAGCAGCCATCTCAGCCATTGGCACCACTGAATGATGCAACGGCTGTCCCGTCAGGTGGCGAAGTCTCGCTGGGGATGACACCTGCAGCGGCCACTATAAAAGAAGAAAATCTGCCGCCTGAAATAAAAATTCTGCGTAAGATCGAAGCTGACCTGAAAAAGCGCGACAAGAAAAAGGAAATTTTTGTTCGCAGTAGCATTCCGTCTCTCGTTTTCACGCCGCAGCAATATGCGTTGCTTCGGGAAGCGCGCATCGGGTTTAATACCCGTATCCCGACTTTGCAGGAACTTAAGGATCCGGGAGATCCGAACGACCCGAATTTTCGTCGTGGTATTATTATTCGTGATATTAAGCTTGCCGGTATTGCGTATATATCGCCGGATGACTGGACTATCTGGCTTAACAACATGCGGTTGACACCGGACGCGCTGCCATCGGAAATTGTAGATCTTAAGGTCTTTAAAGACTTTATCGAACTCCGTTGGTACGATATAAAAACCGACCAGATATTCCCTATACGGCTGCGCGCCAACCAGACGTTCAATCTGGATACGCGCATATTCCTTCCCGGATGATGTCATCATGAATGCCAAAACAAATGAACCTGCATTTGAGGTTCTTAACCTGGTCGCGGCCTATGATGAGCATATTGTCCTGACGGATGTAAATTTTTCAATCCAGGCGGGCCAGACATATGGGCTGATAGGGTTGAATGGCGTGGGTAAGACAACTCTTATTAAAATATCGTTAGGGTTAAAGTCCCCCAAGGCGGGCGAAGTCAAAATATTTGGAATATCGTCGCAGGAAAGTGCATCAAAGGCGGATGTATCATACCTTCCTGAACGATTTGATCCTCCCTGGTTCCTCAAGGGAGATGAATTCATCAGGTTTGCCGCTTCGCTATATGGGCGCAGTGTTTCGACAAATGACATGGTGATGATGGCTGAGAGGCTGTCGCTAGATCCGGCTGTTCTAAAAAACAGGGTTCAGAGCTATTCCAAAGGGATGAGGCAAAAACTGGGGCTTATCGCCACTGTGCTGACCGGCTGCAAAATGATGATTCTGGATGAGCCTATGAGCGGTCTCGACCCTTTGGCACGGACGCTTGTTAAAGATCTGATACTTAAACTTAAAAGTGAAGGGCGCACCATTCTTTTAAGCAGTCATATTTTGTCAGATATGGATGAAATATGCGATCAGGTAACAGTTATTAATGGCGGTGGGGCACCATTTACGGGAACGCCAGAAGAAATGAAATCGGTGATGGCTGAGAAATATCTGGAACGCGCCTTTCTCAAGCTTATTCAACGCGCGGCTTAATAACTATGCAAATCAAAGCAAATCAGATAGAATCCTTTTGTTTTGTGAAACGGTCCTCCTAATTACGCCATGGTGACTAATATGTCTGATTCCAACCAAAGAAATCCGGATGATAATGATGATATCATTATTGAGCAGGGTGATCTTCATCCCAGGCACGATGTAACAGATATGTTTTCTGTGGAATCATCAGAGGAAACAGACCTTGATGATGGGGATGATGACGGGATTTTCGCGCCAGCTCCTGAGAAGGCGGCGAAAAAATCTTCTGCCGGGCTGCTGACCAGCGCCGTGGCGCTTCTCGCAGTGGCGGGCGTCGGCGGATATTTCTATGTTAAAAATCCTGATATGATAAACCAGATTAAAAGCAATCTAATGGGTGGGGAAGTAACGGCCAGTCCCGAAGTGATGGCTATTGCCAATCCCCCGGTCGATAATGGCCAAATGACACCACTCACAATTGAGACGCCTGCGGATAGCACACCACCTGCGGATGCGGCCGTCGCTCCGATTATTGCGCCGGTTGATCAGGCGACAACGCCACCTGCGGACTTGCCACCGTTGGACACGAATAGTGCCCAGACCCAGAGTGGGGCATCTGGCGATATGCAACCATTGCCGCCTTTGGATAACCCTCCCGCCGTGGCACAGGAATTGGCAATTCAGCCACCAGTGCCGGAACCTGTTATTGTTGCTGTTGAAGAGGTCAAACCGGAGGCGGTGATTGAGCCGATGCCAGCGCCCACAGATGGCGCGGGGACCAAGCCCCCTGCAGAAACAGTTATAACGGAGCCAGCCGCAACCGCTCCGACGGAAGCGGCGCCAATCGTATCAGGCAAGCTGGAGTCTGTTGATCTGACTAAAGAATCCGGGAAGGCTGAGATTCAGGTTGTGGATACTGCGCCATCGTCAACCGCAGTTGCTCCATCTCCGGAGGTGCAGCCTGCGCCGGTTGCGGCAGAGTCTGCTGCGCCTCCGTCCAATCAGGAATTAACCGATACCAGCGCGACGACAGCTGATGCGACGGCTAACGACTCTGCGCCTAAGGTTAAAGTGGAGGAGGAAGAAAAGCCACCTGTCGAGCCACCTAAAACCGTCTTTTTCGATTCCCCTGAAGGAAAGATTCTCAAGTCGATTCCGGCCCCTTCGATGAATGCGTCGAAGGGTAAGGGGGAAAGTATCATTATAGTTACCAAGCCTCAAAAGCCGGAAAAAACTGCGAAAGTGTCGAGTGGGGTGAAAGGTACGAAGGTTACCGGGGCAGATATTTCATCCACCGATCTTGAGCCAAAAATTATCGCAGCTGGCCGTGCATTAAAATTACAGCGCTATGAAGCTGCCCGCGAGATGTATGATGAATTGTACCGTTTGAATCCGCGTGACGGGCGTATTCTCATGGGGCGCGCTGTTTTATTGCAAAAGACAGGCAGCCCAGAGGCTGCGGTCGGCGCCTATGAAGAATTGCTTCGTATTGATCCGGGCAATGCCGATGCAGTTGTGAATCTGGCTGGCCTTATTCGCAGGCAATATCCTGCGATGGCATTGAGCAAGCTTCTTGATCTCAAAAAGGATTATCCAAATAATGCGGCCGTCGTGGCACAGCTGGGTGTTGCTTATGCAGATTCGGGCAATTATGAGGATGCGTTCTATAACCTGTCGCGGGCGTCGGTTCTGGACCCTCATAACCCGCGCCACTATTATAACATGGCCGTTGTTGCAGAGAGAGCGCATGACAATAATAAGGCTATTATAAATTATGAGAAGGCTCTGGAAGTCGATGCCGTATATGGGTCTGGCCGCTCCATTTCGCGTGAAAAGATATACGACAGACTGACTCTATTGCGCGGAAACTAATTCATGCTGGACAATCTGTGGTCAGACCCGCTGGGCCGACTGCTGTTGCTTGCCGCAGGTTTTCTTGTCGGTGTTTGTTTAGGCAGTTTTTCCACTGCGATTGCCGATAGAACGGCCAGTAGTTCAAGCTGGATATTTAAGTCCAAAGGTGAGGGGGCGGCGCGCTCCCGCTGTCCCAATTGCCGTCATCAGCTGGCCTGGTATGACCTTGTGCCCCTTTTTTCCTGGCTTCTGCTGCGTGGGCATTGCCGTTATTGCCGCGCATCCATCAGTGCGGCCTATCCAATGACCGAACTGTCGGCTGGAGGCTTGACGGTGGCAGCGATGGCTGTCTACGGAATATCAATTTCATTCTTCATCACTCTGGCGGGCCTGCCTTTTTTTCTTGCGGCGGCGCAGATGTCAATGAAAGGCCAGTTTGTACCGGTTTATATGCGAATGGTTACGCTTGGACTGGTAGTTTTGGTTATTCTCAATATAATAGTAAAGGTATTTTAAAATCTTTACTTTCCGTTTGTAATTAAAAGGTAAAAATAAGAAGCGGGTTCCCGCGTGTTCCCAGGAGGAAAATAATATGGATATTACCCAGCTTCTCGCCTTCGTTATGCAGAATAATGCGTCGGATTTGCATCTTAGTGCAAACAACCCGCCGATTGTACGCGTGCATGGCACATTAAAGCGCCTGAAATCGGAGCCGCTTACCAATGAAGCTATTCGCGGCATGCTTTATTCAATCATGACGGACGATCAGCGCGCCGAGTATGAAAAAAATCTGGAGCATGACTTCGCTATTTCTTTTGGGGAGAAGGCGCGATTTCGTGTGAATGCGTTCACAAACCGTATTGGCTCGGCCGCGGTGTTCCGGACAATTCCATCTGTTATTCCGACAATGGAAGAGCTTGATCTGCCGCCAATCATGCGTCGCTTTGCCGAGCTTGATAAAGGAATTGTTCTTGTAACGGGACCAACAGGTTCCGGTAAATCCACAACGCTGGCCTCGATGATCAACCATATTAATGAGACGATGGGAAAGCACATCCTGACTGTCGAAGATCCGGTTGAATTTTTTCACACATCAAAAAAATCGTTAGTCAATCACCGTGAGCTTGGCAATGATACGCATAGCTTCAGCCGCGCGTTAAAAAGCGCGCTGCGTGAGGACCCGGATGTTATCCTGGTGGGGGAGATGCGTGACCATGAAACTATTTCGCTGGCTTTGACGGCGGCAGAAACGGGCCACCTTGTTTTTGGGACGTTGCACTCCAGTTCAGCTGCAAAAACAATCGACCGTATTATCGACGTGTTTCCAACAGGTGATAAGGATATGATCAGGTCGATGCTGTCCAGTTCGCTGCAGGGGGTCGTGGCGCAAACCCTGCTGCGTCGCCCGGAAGGAAAAGGGCGTATAGCCGCCCACGAAATTCTTGTGGGAACAAATGCCGTAAGAAACCTGATACGTGAAAACCAAATTCCGCAAATGTATTCTATGATTCAAACCGGTACGCGGTACGGCATGGTTACGATGGAAGATGCTATTCAAAGCCTTCTGTCTCAAGGGTTGGTGGACCCAGAAAGCGCGCGTGAGGCGTTGATGAAAGCCACTGACGATGAACAGGGGCAGGAACTGGGTAATGCGGCCGCTGCGCTTGGCGGGGCCAGGATGGGTGAACCACATAAAAATCAGGGTGCGGCCACGGATAACGAGGGGTACTCATTTTGACCGAACCAGTCATCTACACGTATTTGATGGATATGGACCGTCGCAACGCGACGGATCTTTACCTGACGGTTGGGTTTCCTCCAACGCTTCGTGTAGACGATATGCTGGAACCTATTATTACGCGCCCTATTGATCCGGGGCAGATGAATGACATCCTTGCCAGTATTCTCACCACGCGGCAGCGTCGTGACTTTGAACTGCATATGGAGCTTAATACAGCTATTGATCTGGGTCCGAAAGGTCGATTTCGCGTGAATATTCTTCAACAGCGTCATCAGCCTGCACTTGTTATAAGGCGCATTATTTCGCGCATTCCATCTTTTCATGATCTGCATCTGCCGTCAGTTTTTTCTGATCTGACCTTGACGAAACGCGGACTGATCCTTGTTACGGGTATGACGGGCTCTGGAAAATCAACGACTTTGGCTTCAATGATCGACTACCGGAACACAAATACTCAGGGGCATATCATCACGATTGAAGACCCGATTGAGTATTATCACGAACATAAAAAATCAGTTGTGTCACAGCGTGAGGTCGGCGTTGATACCGAGACATATGCGGTGGCCCTGAAAAACGCGCTGCGTCAGCGTCCCGATGTCATCCTGGTAGGGGAAATTAGAGATCGCGAAGTAATGGAGCAGGCATTGACGGCGGCAGAAACAGGGCATTTGTGTCTGGCGACTATCCATACCAATAATTCGTATCAGGCTATCGAACGTATCGTGAATATGTTCCCGGAAGATTATCATAGCCAGATTCGCCTGAATTTAGCGACTAACCTGCGTGCCATTATTTCGCAGCGACTGGTCCGTACCGTAAGTGGCAGCTTGACGCTCGCCATGGAAGTCATGCTCAATGAGGGGTTGATAAAAGAGCTGATCCTTGAAGGCAAGATTGCAAAAATATCCGAGGTGATGGCAACGAATCAATCAGCCGGGATGATGACGTTCGACCAGTCCCTGCTGAATCTGTTCCGGGAAGGAAAAATATCAGAGGAAGTCGCGCTAAGTCAGAGCGATATGCCCGGTGATATGAAAATCAAAATCCAGAAAATACGCTTGGGTGCCGGGGCAGGGGGGCTGTCTAGTCTGGATACCTCTCAATTTAATATTTCTGAATAAACACGTATAGCCTAAACCCTAAAAATACAGTAACATGGAAAAGCTTTCAGTCGCTTGGGGGCATTCGTTCACGTTTCTTCATTTTCAAGAGAAAATATCATGTACAAATTTTCGTGTTCTAAGCTGTCTTTTACCAGTCTGGCGGCCTTGACGATTTTTCTGCCTGTAAGCGCATGTGATCTTGCAACAAATCTTACAAAAATTGACAGGACAACGAATAGCGAGTTTCAGGATTATCGTGACGCTTTGGCGCCACGCCAGGCTGACATGGAAAACTCCGCCATGATGGCCAGCAATGGTCCGGAACTTGAAGATTATGTCGCCGATGATGTTGTGAACGCTAAGCCGATGCCGCTGGTGTCTATTGCTATCAATCAAAGCATTCCTCTGCGTGAGGCGCTCTTTGAACTCGCGAAACAGGCTGATTATGATGTTGAACTTGATCCGCGAATTAAGGGATCAATTATTTTTACGGCCCGTAACCGTCCGTTTGATGAAGTGATTGATAAAATCTGCGAAATATCCGGTTTGCGTTATAAGCTGGATGACACATCGATGCGCATCGAATTAGATACGCCGTACAGCCAGAACTATAAAGTGGATTATCTGAGCTTTGTACGTAAAAACCAAAGCAATGTGAAGACGGATGTATCTGTCGCCTCCGGCAGCGGTGAGAGCGGAGGCGTTGGTGGTGGTTCCCAGTTTGTAATTGATAGCAAATCGGAATCTGATTTCTGGGCTGAGCTGGACCTTAACATTAAGCAAATTCTGGCTTCCAATGCCTCAGGCAACTACCTGCGTACATCTGAAGATCCGGTGCTGGCTCTTACAGCTACTGCTCCGTCGCCTACAGCAGTTAATCCACCTGTTCCGCCTGTTGATGCAGCGGCTTTGGGGGATGTAACCCCGCATGCGGGCGGAAGAGCTTCTGATTATATTTCCAGCCCTCAGATGGTTACGCAAGAAAATCAAACAACGCCGACTGCAACAACAGCCCCAGCCTCGGAGGCGGGTGCAGCTGCGCCAGCGCAAGCGGTTAATCCTGCTGCGGCAGCCCCGGTTGTTGATCCGGCGGCCCCCCAGTCTTTGAGCGGGCAGCAAACCCCAGCTCAAGCTCCGGTATTGAAGGTTGAATCGCTCCCAACCGCGCTCTCTGCAGGAGGGGATGCCAACCAGAATGACGTTGTGTTTACCCCGGCCTATTCAATTAATAAGCAGGCGGGCATAATTTCTGTTTACGCTAATGAGCGCGTCCAGAAAAAGGTGGCTGATTATCTTGTGCAATTGAAACGCGCCACGACATCGCAGGTTCTGATTGAAGCCAAGGTGCTTGAGGTTTCGCTGACGGACGAATTTGCGGCAGGGATTAACTGGGATCTGGTTCGTGACATTGGTGACTTTGGATTCACAGGCACATTTGCCAAGCCGGTTATGAACCCAACGACAACAAATGTTGTCACCTTCGGTTTTGCGGGTAGCGACCTGTCATCTTTTGTTTCGGCACTATCCCGCTTCGGAACGGTCCACGCGCTGGCATCACCGCGCCTGACAGTGTTGAACAATCAATCATCCGTTCTTAACGTTGCGCAAAATCAGGTTTACTTTGAGGTGGACGTTGACAGGACCGAGGCCACGGTTAATACGCCAGCTTCAACCACAGTGGATACGACGATTAAAACGGTTCCGGAGGGCGTGCTTATTAACGTCCTGCCGTCGATCAACCTCGATGACCGGGTGGTTTCGCTACAGGTGCGCCCGACCGTAACAAAAATCAAAGGGTTTGTGGAAGATCCTGGGGTTGCCTTTGTCGCCGCTTCATCCAATATTGATATCGCATCAAACATCCCGATTGTGAATGTTCAGGAAGTCGATTCCGTTCTGAATATCAAATCGGGTGAAATGATGGTCATGGGAGGGTTGTTGCAAGATAACGTATCTTCGACACAAGAGGGCCTTCCGGTGGCAAGCGAAATTCCCGTTCTGGGAAGCCTGTTCCGTAATCAGGGAGATAAAGCCCAGAAAACGGAATTGGTCATTTTCCTGAAGGCGACGATTCTTGATAGTGCGTCCGATTCCATCCATCAGACTGACCGCGAGCTATATCGCACTTTCAGTCAGGATAGACGTCCCACAAAACTTTAATCATTGAGGGTAGAATGTCGTTGATACTTGTCCGTTATGTATTAATGGCGGCAGTGCGGGATCGTCTGCTATGGGCTATGCTTATAGTATCCATACTTGGTGTCTGCTTATCAATATTCTCGGCCTCCGCGGCAATCATTGAACAGGGCCAGTTTGTTCTTACTTATATGGCGAGTGGCTTACGTATTATCTTGCTGATGGGCCTGACCCTTTTCACCGTATTTTTTGTGCGGCGGTCATTTGATTCACGCGATGTTGAGTTCTTATTAACCCGCCCCCTGTCGCGGCGCAATTTTGTGTTTTCGCAGTCTTTGGCTTTCAGCCTTCTGGCTCTGGCCTGCGGTGTTTTCTTATCTCTGGTAATTGCCGCGCTGTCGTCGCGTTACGAAGCGATTCAGGGATTGTTTCTATGGTCATTTGGCGTGACGTTTGAGTTTATACTCATAGTCAATGTAGCCTTCTTTTTTGCCATGATTTTATCAAGTCCCGTATCGGCGGGTATGGCTACGTTCGGTTTTTATATTCTGGCGCGCTTAATGGGGCAGTTGCTTTCCATCGTCCATCACGGAGGAGCCGCTGGATTACCAGACATTGTTGGTAAAACCCTAGGCTTAATCATGCAGTTGATTTCAGTATTTATTCCCCGGCTTGATTTGATGGCGCAGACATCATGGTTAATTTATGGCGGGGGAGAGATAAATGACTGGCTATTTATCGTTATGCAGTCGGCTGCCTTTCTGGCGTTAATTACTCTCGCAACATATTTTGATCTGAAACGGCGGCAGTTTTAATATGAGCTTTCAGGCGCAAGGCATGAAGCTGTATTTCTTGCTGGGGTTGGCAGTAATAGCCAATTTTGTTGTCTGGCATAAAAATAATCACCGCCTTCCTCTGTGGGGAAATGTTCCCCCTGCGCCATCCAGATTGGGTGCCACGGCAGCTTTTCTGGGTGATGAGGAAATGGCTTACAGGTCTTTGGCTATCACCTTGCAGTCATTCGGCAACAATACGGGGCAGGTTATCGCCCTTAAAGATTATAATTATCCCAATCTGGGAACATGGTTTATGCTGGAACATTCACTGAACTGGCGGTCGAATTATGTCCCGTTTCTGGCCGGATATTATTTTGGCGCAAGTCAGGACCCATCTGAGCTTGGTCCGCTTATTGAGTATCTACGGGTTGTTGGCAAAGATCCGGCAGCGGATAAATGGCGCTGGCTGGGGCAGGCCGTATTTCTGGCGCGTCATCGTATGAATGATATGAAGCTGGCGCTGAGTTTGGCTGAAGAATTGGCGGCTACCTATAAACCGGGTATGCCGGCGTGGCCATTGCAGATGAAGGCGATTATTGCATCCGATATGGGCGATAAAGATATGGCTTATGGCATGATGCTGGAAATGCTGCAGACCGAAGCTGACACTATGGATCCAATAGAGGTGAAATTTATTATTGACTACATTTGCGGCTCAATTTTATCCCCTGTGCAAAGCACAAAAGATCCCCTATGTAAGAAGGATGAGTAATTCGCTAGACTTTTCGTTACTGGAGTTATGCGCCATATTGGGGTTGGTGCAAACGGTGGCGGTCCTTGTCTATATAGTCTCCCGCGCAGGGCATATCCGGTATATTATTGTCCCGTTTCTTTGCTTTATAACGTTATCCAGCTGTTTTTTGCTGGATTTTGGCGGACGTCATTTTGAGGATTATCCGGTGTTCCGGCTATGGCACGCGGGGGTTTGGATGGCTGTTCCCGCCGTGTCCGTGCTTCTTATTCATCAGATTATTGACCTTGGGGCCTTGCCGCGGCCGCGTGCCTGGTTTGTTCTTTTAGTGCCGGTCTTACTGTTACTTGCGGGGAAAATATATGGCGGAACATTTCTGGAAGAAACTGAGGCTTGGAGCGTATTGAATGTTCTCTGTGCGGGAGTCTCTTTATTTACCCTGTGGATAGGCCGGCAAAACTTCGCTTTATTGCGGGAAGAGAAAGACGCGAAGGGTGAGCGGTATTGGCTTATCATCTCTGTTTTATTGATTAATATCGGCTTTATGGCCCTTGATATAACTTACCTGTTTAACGCAGCTGAATTATCTACATACTTGCTGGCGCGGGATATTTTGGGGGTTGGCCTTGTTTACCTGGCATCCACCAGTCTGTTTCGCATTTATCCCCCGGCCGTAAAATTGAAAAAAGCTAGTGTTGATGAAAGCGCACTATCTAATGAAGACAATAATTTGCTGAGTGAAATTAAAAGATTGCTTGAGGAAGACAAAGTCTATCAGGAAACAAGCTTTTCACGTGCACATCTGGCTCGCGAGCTTAATTCATCAGAGGCAAGAGTATCGAAAGTCGTTAATTTTTATTTCGGAAAATCATTGCCGCAAGTGATAAATGAGCTGAGAGTTAGGGATTCCTTGCAATTGCTGGAACAGACAACGGCGGCGATCACGGTTATAGCCGAGGAGGTCGGATTTAATTCGCTTCCTACCTTTAATAGGGTTTTTAAAGAAGTTATGGGTATGTCCCCCAGCGATTACCGCCAGCGAAAAAAATCAGCATAAAAAATCGGCTAATATTGAACAGTTGTCCTGTTTTCGTTATACACGTAACACCATAACCTATTGTTTCCGCGGAGAAACCTATGCTTGCCGATCAAGACCGTATTTTTACCAATATCTATGGATGGGAATCTCATGGATTATCGGCGGCCAAGGCGCGGGGGGATTGGGATAATACAAAAGATATTATCGCCAAGGGGCGTGATTGGATCATTGATGAGATGAAAAAATCCGGCTTGCGTGGACGCGGCGGAGCGGGATTCCCGACAGGCATGAAATGGTCCTTTATGCCGAAAGTGTCGGATGGCCGTCCGCATTACCTTGTTATCAATGCCGACGAGTCGGAGCCAGGTACATGCAAGGACCGTGATATTCTTCGCCATGAACCCCATAAATTGCTGGAAGGTGCCCTAATTGCAGGATTTGCGATGGGAGCCAACCGCGCGTACATCTATATGCGCGGTGAGTTCTATAATGAGGGATCGACGATCAACCAGGCGATACGCGAAGCGTATGATGCCGGGCTGCTGGGTAAAAATGCCGCCGGGTCCGGATGGGATTTTGATGTAGTTCTGCACCGTGGGGGCGGAGCCTATATCTGCGGTGAAGAAACGGCATTGATTGAAAGCATTGAAGGTAAAAAAGGCCAACCGCGAAATAAGCCGCCATTCCCGGCTGGGGCAGGGCTGTATGCCTGCCCGACTACGGTCAATAACGTGGAAACGATTGCTGTCGCGCCGACTATCCTGCGCCGTAGCGGCGCGTGGTTCGCGGGCATCGGCAAGGATGAAAAAAATACCGGAACGAAACTGTTCTGCATTTCCGGTCATGTGAACAATCCCTGCAATGTCGAAGAATCAATGGGCATTCCGCTGAAGGAACTTATTGAGAAACATGCTGGTGGTGTCCGCGGTGGCTGGGATAACCTTCTAGCGATTATTCCGGGCGGGTCATCGACGCCGCTTCTGCCAAAACATATCTGCGATACCGTGCTGATGGATTTCGATTCTCTGCGCGCGGTTCAGAGCGGTCTGGGCACCGCCGGTGTTATCGTCATGGATAAATCTACAGATATCGTTGGCGCCATTGCCCGGTTGACTCATTTCTATATGCACGAAAGCTGTGGCCAGTGCACGCCATGCCGCGAGGGAACGGGCTGGCTTTACCGCATTATGCAGCGCATGGCGAAAGGGAATGCCTCGGTCGAGGAAATCGATATGTTGATTGAACTGACCAAGGAAATAGAGGGTCATACGATCTGCGCCCACGGTGATGCATCTGCCTG
>CAMLMM010000001.1 GCA_946481105.1 uncultured Alphaproteobacteria bacterium | reverse complement strand
AGCTCCTCTGGACCATCGATGCGGCTATTTTCAGGGATAAATTACGGGGAAATTCGTGAAAAACAGGATAAATCATGAAAAAACGCCACGCGCGCCACATTCGCCACGACTAATTTCCCCATACGTCATTCCGGCGGCCTGTCCGCCGTAGCCTTGGCGAAGAAGGAAGGTCAGGATGGGGGCTCTGTAGGAAAATTTCGCTTTCCAGCAAAGAAATGCTTGCCTTTCGGGACGCGGCCTGTGTATAACTCCGCCTGTTCCCTGACCTGTCTCCGCTGGCGAAAAATCGGCTGCCTCGCGGGGGGACTTACAGATCGGGGCGTGTAACTTTAACTTAGGAGACGAAAATGCCGAAAATGAAGACGAAGAGCAGCGCGAAAAAGCGCTTTATGGTGACCGGCTCTGGTCAGGTGAAATTCAAGCCTGCCAAAATGCGTCACATGCAGATGAACAAGCCAAAATCCATGAAGCGTAAAGCACGCGGGACATCTATCCTCGCGGAGATGGACGGCCGTATCATTCTTGAGAATTTCATGCCGTATTCGCGTGGCCTCAAGAAGACCAACCACAACCCGGCACCTGGTGCTGCGGCAGCTAAAGGAGAATAGAATATGTCACGCGTTAAAAAAGGTTCTCCGCGCGCCCATGCCCGCCACGTAAAAATCCTGAAACTGGCCAAAGGTTACCGCGGCCGTTCACACAATTGTTACCGGATTGCTCTGGAACGCGTGGAGAAAGCTCTCCGTTACGCGTACCGTGACCGTCGTAACAAGAAACGTGATTTCCGCAGCCTGTGGATTCAGCGTATCAACGCCGCTGCACGTCAGCACGGCCTGACCTATGCCCGCTTTATGGACGGTGTCCACAAAGCCGGTATCATGGTTGACCGTAAAGTTCTGGCCGAACTGGCCGTGAATGATGGTGCCGCTTTCAAAGCCGTATTCGACCAGGCAAAAAAAGCCCTCGATTCCGCGAAAAAAGCCGCTTAATCAGGTTGATATATAACGAATTAAAAAGCAGCCAACCGGCTGCTTTTTTTCTGCTATTTCAACTGCGGTGCGCCGGGCGGTGTGCCGTTCCAGACCATGGGCGCGACCACGGCGATAGAAGTATCCGGCGATCCTTCAATGATACGGGTGGTGCGCACCACGTAAACGAGACTCTGGTTCTCTTTATCATAGAGTCGTTTGATATCGAGGGTTTTGAAAATCAGCGATCGGCTTTCATCAAAGACGCTTTCGCCTTCATCGTCGGACTCAATTTTGGCAGTGTAAACAATCGGTCCGGTCTGGGCACAGGACACGCTGGCGATGGACGGGTCTTCCGCCAGACCGACCGCCCCGGAAATGCCCCCAGTACGTGGCCGGGCGACATAACAGGTGATGCCCTTGATTTTTGGATCGTCAAAGGCAGTCACGATAATTTTGTGGTTGGGGCCAATCAGTTTAAAGGCCGTACTCACCGCGCCGATATCACGCGCGAAAGCAAGGGATGGCAATGTCATACCCAACATAAGGGCAAGGTGGAAAAGGCGAGAAAACAGCATGTGGAACCTCCGGCTAGCTCTATTAAATTAACGATTTGGTAACTAAAAACCAGCCCTGACGGCAATTTCCAAAAAATTTACCTTTCGCCGATATGATGCATAAGGGGAGATTTCTTTGTGAATTGTCTGTGGGGTCGGTATGGTGCCGGGTAAAAAGAAATGGTTTGGCGGGATTTTTTCCCGCGCCGGTGACGATCCGACCGTCTGGCTGACGCGTGCCTATGTTCTGGCCTTTCTGGTTATCGGCCTTCTAACCACCATCAGCCATAACATCATGTCCCTGCTGACCGAGCAGCAGATCGAAAGCAAGGAAATATCCTATCTGATCGGTCATGAAACTGCACTTATCCGCGATGTCAGCTATTTCGTGACGTCCTATCACCGCGACAAGCAGAGTTTCGATAAGTTTTATTTCACCCGCGCCATTGAAAATCTGAAAGAAGCGCAGGTAACGATTAATACCTATCTTGATAGCGGCGAATATAACAGCAAGGCGAAAGAGACTTTGGTGCGCAGTATGCGCGAAGAACCGTTGCGTTTGAATCTGCATATCAAACAATTCCTGGAAACGGCCGACCGTTACGCCGGGTATTCGCCTTATGTGGACAGCCCGGAAAAAGAAGAAACATTGAAGGCGCTGCGCAAATCTGCCGATGAAATGCTGCCGAAACTGCTGGACCGCGTTCTGGGCGAATACCAGACCATCCAGATTGAGGAAATGAACGAGCTGTATGAGATAGAGCGTTACGCGGCCTATGGTATTATTATGGTGCTGGTGCTTGAGGCTCTGCTAATTTTCCGTCCGCTGGCGCATAAAGTGGATGTCTATCACCGTACAATTCTGCGTCAGGCGCTTGAAGATCCGCTTACCGGTTTGCGCAACCGCCGGGCGTTCATGAAAGATGTTGAAGCCTATCAGAATACGGCAGCCCGGGAGAAAAAATCCTATGTCGCGGCTGTATGCGACCTCGATAAATTCAAATCTATCAATGACAATTATGGTCACGATGTCGGGGACGTCGTGCTGAAACATTTTGCCAATATCCTCAAACGGTCCCTGCGACAGGCCGATATCGTCGCCCGTTTCGGCGGTGAGGAGTTTGTTATCGTTCTGACCAATATCGATCCGGACAAAGCGGCGTTGCTGCTTGACCGGCTGCGGGCGAAAATCCAGTCGACGCCATGTTTCTATAAAGGGCGGTCAAAGCCAGACTCGCTTAATTATACCGTCAGTATCGGGTTTATTCCGGTGGAGGCCACTCTGAAAGAAGATGTCGAAACCAGCCTGAAAATGGCGGATGAGGCCCTGTATGAAGCAAAAAGCACCGGGCGAAACAAAGTTGTTCGTGCAACACGTGTGGAAAAATCTGTGGTTGATAACGACTCGCCCAAAGCCGAAAATGTGCAAGCGTCACCCGAAGCGGTTTAGAAACCGCCCTGTTTCATGTTCAGGAGTTGTTGCGGCCGGATTTTAGGTGCTTTACCTGCGCCACCGCCTTTGGTACCGCCGAAACGTTCTTTCTCGCTCATTTCGCGTTCCAGAAGCGCATCAATATCGGGAATTTTGCCTTGTTCTATTTCGGTCACGCAGGCGCGGAAAAAGTTGCAGCATTTTTCTTCCCAGCCATAGATTTTGTTATTCCAATCAGCGCGGCGGATGCGCAGCATATCGACGAGCCAGCTGTTGATATGCGGTTTGGCGCGGAGCCAGAGAATCTGTTCGATGCTGTTCTGGCCGGGGGCCGGGTTATCGTAGAAAATCTGGATTTCAGCTTCAACCTCATCGCCATCCGGATTCATGCGGACTTCGGCGCTGCAGGTTTTGCCTGTCGCGCTGTCGCTGGACGACCACGGGCAGGTCTCGTAAGGGCCAAGCGAGTAATTGACCCCTAGTTTTTGCAGAAATTCCGGCAGTTTTGCTTGCATGGCTTTATTTAAAAGATTTAGACCTTTTCTTCAATACTTGATTTTACCATACCATCGGCAAACTCAACAAATATCGCCTGTTTCGTGTGGGTTTGGGCGGCCCGGGTCACGGGTTTGCCTTCACTGTCCCTGACCAGAGCAAAACCGCGATTTAAAGTGTTTTTGAAAGAAAGAAGGTTCAGCATCTTATCCATATTGACCAAAGCCTGTTCCTGCTTCTCCACCCGTTGCCGTACGGCGCGGGTAAGGGATTGGGTAGTATGTGCCAGTTTCTGCGTATGCAGTTCGACCAATTGGCCGGGATGCCGTATGCGGGAGGTCAATTTAAGGCAGGCCTGGCTGGCGATTTGAACGCGACGTTCCAGCCCATGGCGCAGATGGCTGTTGAGATAGTCAAGCCGCTGGGTGGGCATTTCAAGCAGGCGCTGGGGCTGTCCCAGTCGGGCGATGATATGGCGCAGATGCTCACGCCCGGTAACGAGCGCGCGGGACAAGGCAGCCACCAGACGAGCTTCGCAGTCTTCGTTATAAGCAATCAAGGAGAGATGTTCCGGTACGGCCATTTCGGCGGCCGCGCTCGGTGTCGGGGCGCGCAGGTCCGACGCGTAATCAATCAGAGTCGTATCGGTCTCATGGCCTACCGCCGAGATAAGCGGAATAGCGCTGGCAGCCGCAGCCCGCACCACGATTTCCTCGTTAAATGGCATCAGATCTTCGAACGACCCGCCGCCACGGGCGACAATCAGCAGATCGGGGCGCTGAACCGTCAGGGGCAGATTATTAAATCCCTCAATCGCCGCGGCAATTTCCTGCGCGGCACCATCGCCCTGCACCTTTACCGGCCAGACGATAACGTGGCAGGGAAAACGGTCTTGCAGACGGTGAATAATATCGCGGATGACAGCGCCCGTGGGCGATGTCACGACACCGATGCAGCGGGGGATATAAGGCAGACGTTTCTTGCGGCTGGCGTCGAAAAGACCTTCGGCGGCCAGACGTTGCCTGCGGTACTCCAGCATTTTCAGGAGCGCCCCGGCGCCCGCCAGTTCCATCTCCTCGACGACCATCTGGTAGTTTGACCGGGCCGGATAGCTGGTGATACGTCCGGTGCAGACGACTTCGAGCCCTTCTTCCGGGCGTAACGACAATTTAGCCAATGTTCCGCGCCAGCAGACAATATTCAGGACCGCATCGGCATCTTTCAGGTCAGAATAGAGATGTCCCGAACTGTGGATCTTTACTTTCGACAATTCGCCACGCACACGCACGCGGCCATAGGTTTCCTCAAGCGTACGTTTGAGGGAATTCGCGAGTTCGGACACCGACAAATCGGGAACATTGCTGCGCTGAGTCATGATTTACCTTTAGCACGGGAGGGGACTGCCCGACAGTCAAAAATATGCTATATAAGGAGGATGACGTACCAATTTCCTTCCGTTCACCTAAGCGATGAAGCCACCCGTGTTGATGTTCTGCTGGCCAGCCTTGACTGGGACAGTTTGCGGAGTTCGCGCGTAACGGCAAAAACCCGTCAGTTGCTGGATATGATCAGGTCCACGAAAGGGTCGATTACGGAGATCGAAACATTCCTGCAGCATTACAAATTAAACAGTCCCGAAGGATTATCGCTGATGACGCTGGCCGAGGCGCTGCTGCGCATTCCGGATGCGGGAACGGCCGATGCCCTGATTGCTGAAAAAATCAACGCGGTGGACTGGTCGGCGAAATCGGGTGGAAATGGCTTAATGCAGGCGGCGGGTTTAGGGTTGTCCGTTGCTCAAAAGACTCTGAATTCCGTGGCAGGCGTTCTGGCGCGGCCTATTGTGCGCAAAACCATGGAAGAAACCGTGCGCCGGCTGGGGGAACAATTCGTTATCGGTGCCACGATTGAAAAAGCCCTGCATGCCGCACATCACGAAGAAAAAACGGGCTACCGCCTGTCGTTCGATATGCTTGGTGAAGGTGCCCGGACGGATGTAACTGCCGGGACGTATTTTGATGCTTATGCGCATGCGATCGAAATCGTCGCTCAGCAGGACGACCGGGGAAAAAATCTTTTCGGGCGTCATGGCATCTCAGTCAAATTATCGGCATTGCATCCGCGCTATAACTGGACGCAGGCTGATACCTGTGTGCCGCAACTGGCATCGCGTTTGCTGGCGTTGTGCAAAATGGCTGCCGCCAAAAATATTACGTTGACGGTTGACGCCGAAGAATCCGACCGCCTTGAAATGTCGATTGATATTATGGCTCAGGTCAGTGCGGCCCCAGAACTCAAGGGTTGGAACGGGCTTGGGTTGGCGGTGCAGGCCTATGATAAACGTTGTTTTACCCTGCTTGATGACCTCGCAAATATCGCCCGCCGTGATGGGCGTGTGCTGCAGGTCCGCCTGGTTAAGGGGGCGTATTGGGACGGTGAAATCAAGCGGGCGCAGGTGGCGGGGTGGCCGGACTATCCGGTCTTTACGCGCAAACGGCATACGGATTTATCCTATCTGGCCTGTGCGCAGAAAATGCTCGCCCAGCGCGATGTGTTTTACCCGATGTTCGCCACGCATAATGCGCAAACCGTGGCGGCCATTCTCGATTTCGCCGGAAGCAACATGGGTGGATTTGAATTCCAGCGCCTCTATGGCATGGGCAAGGCGCTCGGCGACTGGCTGTGCGCCCAGAAACTGCCGGTGACAATTTACGGGCCGGTCGGCAGTTATGAAGATTTGCTCCCGTATCTTGTGCGCCGTATGCTGGAAAATGGCGCGAATACATCGTTTGTCGCTAAGATCCGCGATGAAACTGTCCCGGCGGACGAATTGGCGTTTGACCCTGTCGCTCTCCTGCGTGGCCAGAAAAATAACTCATCGTTACCCAAGCCTTTGGAAATTTACGGGCCATCGCGCCGCAATTCCCAAGGATATGATTTATCAAATTCCCTGGTTTGGAATGATTTCATGTCACGCGTTCTGCCTGCCTCGGTCACTATATCGGAAGCGGGGGATCTTGATAAATTATTTCAACGGGGGGCCGTTGCACAAAAAGACTGGAATCTGCAGCCAGCAGAACGGCGGGCGGATATTTTACGCAAAGCAGCGGATTTAATGGAACAGGAGACTGGCCATCTTATTCATGCCCTGCAAAGTGAAGGCAAGAAAACTCTGGCCGATGCGATTGCCGAAATCCGTGAGGCTGTTGACTTTTGCCGTTATTATGCCGCTGAAGGTGTCAAATTATTTGATGCGCAGGGCCAGACGCTGACAGGGCCGACGGGTGAACTTAATATATTACGTTTCAACGGTCGCGGCGTATTTGTCTGTATTTCCCCATGGAATTTTCCGCTCGCAATCTTTCTCGGGCAAATCACCGCCGCGCTAATGGCCGGGAACAGCGTGATTGCAAAACCAGCCGAGCAAACGCCCCAGATTGGTTTGATGGCCATCGATATTCTACACCGTGCGGGCGTCCCTAAAGATGTAGTGCAGATTGTTGTCGGCGATGGCGATCTGGGTGCCAGGCTGGTGGCGCATAGGGATGTGGCGGGCGTGGCCTTTACCGGGTCCACCGATGTCGCGCGCCTGATTAACCGCAGCCTGGCTGCTAAGGACGGCCCGATTGTGCCATTGATTGCCGAAACCGGGGGGCAGAATGCGATGGTTGTCGATTCGTCGGCGCTGCCGGAACAGGTCATTGATGATGTTATGATATCGGCCTTTGGGTCGGCCGGACAGCGTTGCTCGGCGTTGCGGGTTCTTTATTTGCAACAGGATATCGCCGACCCTATACTTAAATTGCTGCAGGGGGCGATGGCGCTGCTGCGGGTGGGTGACCCGCGTGATATTACGACCGACGTAGGCCCGGTAATAGATGCGGATGCCAAGGCCGCGATTTTAAAACACCGCACCTATCTGAATGGATTTGCGAAATTTATTGCCGAGGCCCCGGTTCCGCCTGAATTAACCGATAGCTTTGTATCGCCTGTGGCATATGAGATTGATAGTCTTGAACGCCTGACCGGTGAAGTATTCGGGCCGGTGCTGCACATTATCCGTTACGCACCAGGCGACATCGATAAGGTTATTGCCGACATAAATAAAACCGGATTCGGCCTGACATTCGGGGTTCATTCCCGCCTGCAGCAGAAATTCGATTCATTGCCCGACAGGATAAAGGCCGGGAATATTTACATTAACCGGTCCATGATCGGCGCGGTCGTCGGTGTTCAGCCTTTCGGCGGACAGGGGCTTTCCGGGACCGGGCCAAAGGCAGGCGGGCCGCATTACCTGACCCAGTTCGCAACCGAGCAGGCTATTTCCGTGAACACCATGGCGACCGGCGGCAATATTGATTTAATTGCTAGCATTAAAGATTAACGCTGAAAATATTGCGGGAAAATGGCCAAACAGGTAAACTGTCTTCCGGCAGTTCTGCCATTTCTTTACCCTTTTTACGACTGATCGATCATGAGCCGCACCGCGACCATCCGCCTGAAGAAGCCATCCTCACCCTTCGTCCGCATTTTCCCTGAAAGCTGGCGCGGTTATATGGGGCAGCGCCTGCACGATAGCAAGGCGATTATTACCGGTTTGGCGGGGGCTTTCCTGATGCTGGCATTGCTAAGCTATCACGCATCCGACGAATCGTTTAATACTGTGGCTCCTGCTGATGACGATATCCAGAACTGGATGGGATCGGTTGGTGCCTATACATCCGATCTTCTGGTTCAAATATTCGGCGCTGGCGCATTGGCGCTTGCGGTGGGGGTTCTCGCCTGGGGGTTCCGCCTGTGGCGTCATGAACAATTCGGTCCGATCTGGATTCGGTGTATCGCATTGCTGGCTTCGGCCATTTTTCTAAGTGTCAGCGGAGCTGTCATTCCCGGTTATGGCTGGATGTCGCATGTCACCATGGGTGGTGCCGGCGGTACGCTTATTCTTAATACATTAACTGATGCCCTGGATGGGGTCGTATCTTTTTATCCGCATATTATTGTGGCGGTGATATCTGGGCTGGCGGGTATTTATCTACTGGCTGTCGGTGTGGCGTTGCAACGCCAGGAAAGCGAAGCTGTCGTGGAAACATTCCTGATGGGTGGAGCAGCCACAATTGGTGGTGCGACATCGTTATTCGATCGTTTCCGTGCATGGCGCAACAAGGACACGGAGATTTATGAGGATGACGAAGACGATGTAGAAACCATGGATCCGGAACCTGAGGAAGAAGATGATTCAGGCGAGGAAGAGGAGGAATATGAAGAGGATGATAGCGAAGAGGCTATCGAAGTTGTAAAGCCCAAGAAACCTGCGGCCAAGCCAGAGAAAAAGAAAAGTAACCAGCAGAAACTCAACCTGCGCGATCCATCGGAATGGGATTTACCATCCACCGATTTCCTGCACGAAGTTCCGCCGCAGGCCAAGGAAGAAAAACTGGATGAATCGGCACTGCGCAAGAATGCCGAAGTGCTGCAGAATGTTCTGAATGATTATAATGTCAAAGGTGATATCAAGAGCATTCATCCTGGTCCAGTGGTAACGCTTTATGAACTGGAGCCCGCACCAGGGACCAAGACATCGCGTGTTGTATCGCTCTCTGACGATATTGCGCGTTCCATGTCGGCGGTGTCCGTACGGGCGGCTGTGGTACCGGGTCGCAATGTGATTGGTATCGAATTGCCGAACAAGAAACGTCAGACAGTTTATTTGCGTGAACTTCTTGAAGGCGATGATTTTGAAAAGACGCAGATGAAACTGCCGCTGGTACTGGGTAAGGATATCGGCGGCCATCCGATTATCGCCGATCTGGCGCGCATGCCCCATTTGCTGGTGGCGGGAACGACTGGTTCCGGTAAATCCGTGGCCGTCAACACCATGATTCTGTCACTGCTGTATGCGCATTCCCCCGATCGTTGCCGCTTTATCATGATTGATCCAAAGATGCTGGAACTCTCAGTCTACGATGATATCCCGCACTTGCTCTCCCCTGTCGTGACGGAACCAGGCAAGGCCGTGGTTGCCCTAAAATGGGCGGTGCAGGAAATGGAAAACCGTTACCGCAACATGTCGAAACTCGGCGTGCGGAACATCGAAGGCTATAACGCCCGTATCAAGGAAGCCGTGAAAAAAGGCGAAATCCTGATGCGCAAGGTACAGACAGGTTTTGATCCGGAAACCGGGAAGCCGGTTTATGAAGAACAGCCGCTGGATCTGGTCGAACTGCCATATATCGTGGTGGTGGTCGATGAATTTGCCGATTTGATGCTGGTCGCTGGTAAGGACGTCGAGAACGCCATTCAGCGTCTGGCGCAGATGGCGCGGGCGGCGGGTATCCACCTTATTATGGCCACGCAGCGCCCGTCCGTGGATGTTATTACCGGTGTTATCAAGGCGAACTTCCCAACGCGTATTTCCTTCCAGGTCACATCAAAAATCGACAGCCGGACTATTCTAGGTGAAGGTGGTGCCGAGACGCTCCTCGGTATGGGGGATATGCTTTATATGGCCGCCGGTGGCCGCATTACTCGTGTTCACGGACCGTTCGTATCCGACCGCGAAGTCGAAGATGTCGTCGGGTTTCTGAAAGCACAGGGTGAACCCGCCTATCTTGAAGAAATCACCGAAGGGGATTTGTTTGGTGAAGGCGGCGAGTTTGGCGAAGATGGTGAAGGCGGCGGCAATTGCGATGAGCTGTATGACGAGGCTGTGGCGATCGTGGCCCGCGAAGGTAAGGCCTCAACCAGCTTTATCCAGCGTCATCTGCAGATCGGGTATAACCGCGCGGCGCGTATCATCGAACAGATGGAAAAAGAAGGCGTTGTCAGTCCGGCCAATCGCGTGGGTAAGCGTGAAGTTCTGGTGGGCGCGCGTTAACGTTCCAGCAGGACGTGATAATAGGTATATGCATTCGTCAGGGGCGTACCGTCAATGGCGTTGCCTGTTAAGGCTGTGACCTGCAGACAGGCTGATTTTTTACCTAGCGTTTGTGCCGTGTTGATCACGCTGGGACCGGCATCGTTATATGTGCCGGTGAATTTAGATACGGCTACCGCAGCGATAGATGAAGGGGCTGTGGCAGCGTCGTGAATGCCCAGCAGGACATTGATGCGGGTGCACACATCCAACGAAATATTTGGCAGAACAGCCAGAAGTTCGGCGTTGTCCGTACCTATGTCCGTAATTCTGACGTTACCCGTAAAGCCCCAGTTTTCTCCATTATTTGCATTGGCGGGCGGGCGCGGCCATTCCAGCCCACCACCGTCATAGGCGAATATGCGGCATTCATCATCTGCGCACCCAGTGACATAACCGGCCACGGACATATTTTCAAAGCTGATATTTACAGGGTTAATGCGGCGCAGGCGCAATTTACCCGCCGCATCGGAAATTTTGTTTCCAGTGTCGATGATTTCCGCGGCAATGATATTGATGCGTTCAGCCGACAGGTTGTTCGTTCCGCTGCCTATGCGTGAGATGGCATAGCTTAACGCTGCGAAAAGGGCGATAGCCAGAAGAATGGCAAATAACCCAAAACCATGTTGATGTAATTTTTTCTGAGAATGATGCATCAGCATGGGCGTCGCCTGGGTTACGCGATAAACATCCGGAAATCGACCTGGTGGCTTTTGGGAATGTGTACAGAGACGACTTTAACGCCCTGTGCTGCCAACGCAAGCAGAATATCGCGGCCCGACCCGATCTCAAGCGTGTCGGTAATCCCGATGCCGAGAACGGGGCGCGTAATAGGGGAGACACCCTGAATCAGTTCTTCTGCGGCCTGGCGTCTGGCGCGCATTTTATCTGACATATCGTGCCGCGACCGAATCGAGCCGTCTTTATGCAGCCATTCATGGGCAAAGAGGGATTCGCGCCAGCTGGCAATGACGGGGCCGGTCTTAACGTTTATGGTAATAAAATTATCCTCCCGTCCCCTAAGGGTCGGGTTGTCGATAAATCGTTCCGGCGGGATGATGGTTTCGGACATCTGGACTTCACTTCCGGGAAAGTTTATAAAATGAATTCAAATAAAGTCTTAACGTGAGAACCGCACTGCCATGCCTACGTCCCCTTCCCAGCCATCGTCCCAGCACCCGGAAGTCATTCATGTCGCTGCAAATGCCAGTGGCATTAAGTGTGACGGTGGCGGCGGTCCGCTGGGGCATCCGCAGGTATATTACAGTTTTGATGGCGGGGATGAAATCGTATGTGGTTATTGCGATCGTTGCTTTCGCAAGGGTTAAGGATTGCGCCGCCTAATAAAAGAATTTATAGTCTTAACGGTTTGTAATTTTTTATTATGTATTCATAAATGCCGTTGCGCCTTAATAAAATCAGTATTCTTGTTGTTGAAGATGTTGTTCCTATGCGCAAGCTTATGGTCAGCGTCCTGGAAGAATTTGGCGTCGGTAAAATCATTACGGCCGATCATGGCGGCACCGGATTTTCCCAATTTCAGAAACATTGTCCGGATATCGTAATTACGGATTGGTCGATGGAGCCGATTGACGGTCTGGAAATGATCAAGATGATCCGCACGCATTCTGCTTCGCCAAACCGCCTTGTCCCCATTATCCTGATTTCGGGTTATAGCGCCGTTCCGCGCGTGACCAGCGCACGTGACCAGGGTGTGACCGAGTTTCTGACCAAACCTTTTACCGGTAATGACCTGGCCAAGCGTATCGCACATATCATCAACAAACCGCGGGACTTTGTGGAAACGGAAAAATTCTTTGGCCCGGATCGCCGGCGTCGGAAGGGGGAAGATTATGCGGGGCCCAAACGCCGTGAAAAAGAATCGGGCGAGGCTACATTGTCAGAGGACTCGTTAGCAAGGATGCCTTGGGATATTAAAATTGATTAGTTAACGGGAAGCAGATGGCACGAGGAAAAGTCAGAATCATTAAGGCGACACGCGACCTGCAGGGTAAGGCCGGCGTTGGTGATATTCCCCCGGAAAAAATTATGCGTGCCGAACGGGCGATCGAGCGCGACACGACAGATTTTACCCAGATCGCGGTTCCTTTCCTAGAACAGCTTCATGATGGGATTCAAAGGGCACGTGGCGTTGCCGGCGAAAGTCAGGATTTATTGGAGGCGCTGACTAATCCGGTGATGCAGTTAAAGGCTAACGGCCGCATGTTCAAATATGATCTGGTCGGTATGCTGGCGAATATCATGCTGGGATTTCTGGAGCATGTCATCGAACTGGATTCGGATATCATTGATATTGTCGAGGCGCATCACCGTACGCTCGAATTAATCGTGCGTAAGCAGATGAGTGGTGATGGTGGACCGGGCGGTGCCATGTTGCGTACCGAACTTGAAAATGCCTGCGCACGTTACTTTAATAAGAATCCGCAAAATTTCCGCTCCATAGATTAATAGAGAATAAAAAACGGCCCGGTGAAGGGCCGTTTCTGTATTCGGTGATAACCGGAATTATTTCAGGCCGACTTTTGCGCCAGCTTCTTCCAGTTTCTTTTTCATTGCTTCGGCATCGGCCTTGGCAACGCCTTCTTTCAGAGGCTTCGGTGCGCCTTCAACCAGATCCTTGGCTTCTTTCAGGCCCAGACCGGTGATTTCACGAACCGCTTTAATCACGTTGATTTTGTTGTCGCCAGCAGATTCCAGAACAACATCAAAGCTGTCTTTCTCTTCAGCAGGAGCAGCAGCGCCACCAGCAGCCGCAACGGCAACCGGAGCAGCAGCGGAAACGCCCCATTTTTCTTCCAGCAGTTTTGCCAGTTCAGCGGCTTCAATAACGGTCAGAGCCGACAGGTCTTCAACGATTTTCTCAAGATTAGCAGCCATAATTTAGTCTCCTTTTAAAATGTAAAAATAAGCTGTGTTAGTAATAAAGTTCTAGGCTTGATCCTTAGTGGCATAGGCGTTCGCCAGGCGGGCCAGCTGTGCAGCCGGAGCCTGGATAAGGCCAACCAGTTTGCCACGGATTTCGTTGAGGGTCGGCAGTTTCGCCAGTTTCTCAACCGCAGCAGCATCCAGTTTCATATCGCCGAATGCACCACCCAGGATCACGAGTTTGCCGTCGAACTTTTTGGCAAATTCGTAAACTGTTTTGGCAACAACCAGCGGCTCTTCCGTTGTGGTCGACAGACCAGTCGGGCCAGAGAGCAGGTCGGATACGTTTTCAAACTTGGTGCCTTTGGCAGCCAGTTTGGCAATCGTATTTTTGGTCACTTTGTAACGGGCGCCGTTTGCACGCAGGCCCTTACGCAGTTCGGTCACTTGCGCAACCGTCATCCCTTTATTGTGGGTGACGACTACGATTTCGCTGGCAGACAGCGTCGATTTGACGGCATCCAGTTCAGCTTGTTTTTGTGCGCGATCCATAAAAGATCTCCCATCGTTAAAAATAAAAAAGCGGCCCAAAAGCCGCCTGTCCAAAACATTAAAATAAAGCCGAACACACCCCAGAGGGTATGAATAGTATACATCGGCCTATCTATTGCGGGCGGAAACCATTGGTTTCCATCACTTTTCCGAAGAAAAACCCAGCAGTCTCGGACAGGAACGAGGCTTTTATAGCGACAGACCACTTTTGAGTCAACAGTTTTCACCATATGGGGCTTTGGACAATAAAATGGCCCCGGGGGGCCATTTTGATTAATTCACCATCAATACGGACGGGCCGTCCGGCGCATTTGGATATAGGCGGCCGCGTGGGCGGGGATTTTCGCGCGAATAAGACGACAGCAGCGAAGAAACAGCCTCATTGAATGTTCCTTCGTATACGAAGGTGTTGTTGATCGGGTAATCATAGGGGGTCAGCCATTGCAGATCGACATGCGCGGTCTGGCTCCAGTTATCCAGAACTTGGCGCAGCGTGGAACCGGGACGGGCCTGCCATCTGCTCGTTCTGTTCAGGTCAACCATCATATCTTTTGCCGATACGCTGGCGGTTACTGGTGCAGGGGCCGTGGCGGGTTCTGCTGGTTCAGTTTCGTTGGTAAGGTTGAGTGGCTTGTTGCGCGCCGGATAGGATTGCGGGGCAGGTTCTGCCATAGCGGCTGGTTGCGGCGACTCCGATGGGGCATCATTTCCAAGCGTTGTGTTGTGGGCTGCCGTCTGACCATAACCAATGCGTACAACATTACCTTCGATATGTGCTGAAAGCCCGCTTGGCATAAGGGCATCATCCAGGACCTGCAGCCAGGCTTTGCCGCCTTGCCAGGAAATTTTTGTTGCGGCAATGCTGCTGTTTTCAAAAGCAAAAGCATAACGGGCTGGAACGATATCGCGCAGCGCCATAGCCAGCGGCATGTCCGAACCAAAACCCTGAATTGGCGTGGTGTCAAAGGGGGCCTGTTGCTGGTCTGGCTGGCTCACGGGTGCCGGGGCGGGCACTGGTGCTGGCGCTGGTGCGGTGGACATTGTCACCTCTTCCACCGGTTCTGGCGTGGCAGGTTCGGCAACCTGGGCAGGGCGCGCTGGGATTGTTTTCATGCCTACCGCCTGTTTGCCATCGTCGGCGACTACCGGCAGACTATCTGAGTCAACATTCTCAACGGGGACTCCGGCTACAGGAAGCGAATCTGGCTCGGGCGTCAGAGGCCCGGTATTGGCCGGCATATCAGCAACGCCAGCTGGGCCAGGCTGCGGGGCCGTTACGGCAGGGGGGGTGAATTCAAACCCGGCCTGAGCAGGGGCGGCAAGGGTCAGAACACCCACGGCGAAAAAGGCAAAAGCACAGCTTTGCATGTAAATTTTTGAAAGCGTCACTGTCATAACTCCACAATCTAGGTGAACAGCCGTAGGTTATGATGGTCAAGCCTAAAACTCAAGACATAACTTAACGGAATTCGGGATATTCAGAGGATCAGCGCCCGTAATCTTTAAGGCGGCGGTAACGGAATTTAGACTGGCCATAGCGCATCTCCCCAAAAAGAAAGATGCGTGTCATTCTCAGGGCAGCTTCAAATGTCAGGCCCTTTTTTTCCAGGATATAGAAGAATAGCGTCACTAGTATACAAAAGATCAATGTAGACCGGCGCGCGTAGAAAATAATAATGAAAAAAGGGATAACGGCCTTGACGTCAAAGGAAAAGAACCGGATCGGACGCATCGTATTGCGCCAGTGCCAGTTCATCTGTTCCTTGATGTTTGTTATTTCGTTATTGGCCATGAGAGTAATTTAGCGCAAAAAGATTAACAAATAATAGTTAATTAATGACCGCCACCACCGCCGCCACCCGTCAGCAACAGGTAGTGACGTTTTTCGATAAGACCCTTTTCAAAGGCTATACTGGCTGATTTGCTCATGGTCTGGCCATAAAATGGAATCATGCGCTGGATTTCGTTACTCCAGCTGTCAAAATCCTTATCCATCAATTTTTCCCGGACATCGTCAGGGAAAATCATCCATTCCCGAATGCCCATACGTCCCCCATTTTTCTTCGGGACCAAGGCCTGTGTCACGATCATGCGGAGCGTTTCCATAAGGGCATAGGCGCGTTCTGTGCGCTCATCCTTCTCAAACGCGGAAATCATACGGCGGATTGTGGCGGCCACTCCGGTCGTGTGCGTTGTCGTATACACGGCATGACCTGTCTGCGCGGCTTCAATGGCGGCATTGATGGTTTCGCGGTCACGGGCTTCGCCCACCAGAATAATATTGGGCTTTCGGCGCAAGGCATTGCGTACGCCGGCGGCAAAGTCGGGCAAATGCCGGTGGACTTCGGTCTGGGACACCAGCGAACGCGGGCTATGAATCGTATCGTAGGTAAATTCGATTGGGGCTTCGTAGGTCAGCATCTTGCCGCAGCCATGCGGGCGCTCCATCAACATCCGGTTCCCCGCGGCAAGCAGAGTTGTTTTCCCCGAACCGGTTGGCCCGGTGATGATAATCATGCCCTGACGCGGCGCCCAGTTATCGATGATTTGCTGCTCGATATTCATGTCCGTAATGCGTGGCGGTTCTGATGGCATTACGCGCATTGTAATCTGTGCTGCGTCACGTCCGCGCGAAAGAATAGCCGTAATATTCACACGAAAGCGTGAACGCGAGTAACGATCGGCACGAATTTCATAGGATATGTCGAGGTCGCGTCCAGAAGCTAGACGCGCTGTGGCATCTGGACCATAAATTTTAGTCAGGAAAGCGGTCATATCGGCGGCATCAATCGCGCGATAGGTGGCGGGGTAAAGCGTCCCGTAAATATCCGTATAAACAGGACGATCCGTCTGAATGGAAATATCCGAGGTGCCTTTTTTAACGCACCAGGTCAGAAACGGATCGACATGCTCTTCCAGAAAGCGGTGGGGTTCATCCGGCCATGTCTGGACAAGAGTCTGGTCCCCTTTGACAAGGCTTATCGGCTTGCGGGCGACCATCTTTTCGATTCCGTTATCATTTGTGGAACACCGGTAATGACAACAGCGCGATCGCCGACACGCATGGTGGATGGCCCATCTCCCGTTACGCCACGGTCAATCTGTTGCGCGAATGGCTGCGATATCATGCCTTGGGCCAGCAGCTGGCGGTAGCGGACCATGCCACTGAATTCAGCGGACAGGCGCATCAAATCCTGTTCAAACACTTCGTCAGCCTGTTGCGTGCCTTCATCCCAGCCTTTTTTTACCAGCTCACGCCATAATTTACGTTCTTCGTCATTTTTTGGGCGCAGCACTTCTGGCGGATCTTCAACATCTCCCCATGTGCGTTCCAGGTATTGTCGCCAGTGGCGTGCGGCCGACACAATCTTGACGTTTTGATTGATTTTGTAAATCGTATCGGCAACTGCGGCTTTCTGGCCATCACCTTCAATCAGCAGGTTATTCAGCGATTCGGAAATGATTGGCGGTTCAATCATAAAACCTGACGGTCCGGCGATAAGCAACTGACGAAAATCATAAACGCGGTCAAGGAAAGATGCGCGGGCGTCAACTTGTTTATTGATAGCGTAGCTGCGGGCGGCCAGACCGCCACGCGCCCCGTACGATAACGCTGCTTCTTTCAAGGCTTCTTTCCGGATGTCATAGGGCATCGCCATTTTATCGCCCTTATGCTCGACATAGCCCGGAATCTCCTGCAGATCGGAAATTGATTTCGGCGGCTTGATTTCATCGACATTGGTTGCGCTATCAAGAATAACTTTATTCTCGTCGGCAATAATCTTGTTCAATTCGGCATCAGCATAGGACGGTGATGCGGTCAAACCCAACGCCAATACAAGCATTGCCGATGATAAAACCCCGTAATATTTAGCGCGTGTTTTTGTCATTCTTTGTCAGTCCCACTGTGGGCGGTGGATGTTCATCTAACGGCGTTTCATCGACCTGGCCATATCGCCAGGCCCCGTGATTGGCGTATAGTCAAGTTCAACAACGCGGTTGTCGCTATCTACGTGGATATTGGCGCGCGGGCCGAGCTGCAAGCCAATGGAGCGCAGAACTTCAATAACTGGCTTGTTTGTCACGTCGATTGAAACCACAACAGGCGTTGCCGGGGCGGCACCCAGCGGATTGAAATGATAGCCCGCACGGTCCGCCAGTAATTTGGTGATCTGGTCAACCGGCCCAACCCAGTTGATAGTGATGGCGCGGCGGAGTTCCGGCGGCGCATCGGTAATGGCGGCGACAGATGCGCCTGGTGTACGTTTTTGCTCAACGGAAGCCAAAGCTTCCAGAGAGTTGGCCGCCTTGTCAGCGGCCTGGGCCAGCATCAGGGAAACCTTATCAGGCTGGGCGACGAGCTGCGGGTCTTTCACAAAGAGCGGGGGGCCTGATTCGCAGCCGCTTAATGCCAGCGTAGCCGTTGCTAACAGGGAGAAAAAACGGACAGAACGTATCATTGTGGTAAACACCCTTTAAGTCAGAAGAACCGGTCACTGCATGTAACCCGCTTGAAGTCATAACACATTACAGACTTCATTTGCCAGACACAAGCGGCAGAGGAGATATTTATAGGCCATTCCCCAAAAAAACTAGCGCCCTTATATGAGAGCCGATGCCGCTGGAATTCATTGGTGAGCAGTTTTACATGAAGTGGAAATGTTTACGTAATTTTATCGAGCAATCAGCGCGAGGAATTTTTAATCAGGCCATTACGGCGCATGGCTTCAACGACTTTTGCCTTATAGGTATAGCCTCGGCTCGGTGTTTTGGAATGGTAGTGGGCAATAGCTTTTGACAGGGAACCTGTTTCATCCATGTGTCGTCGAAGTATCCATGCGGCCACGCCCATGTTGGTACAGGCATCGTCACGTATCCAGCGCGCCGCGATATTCTGTTCGACTCCCCAGTAATCAGCCAGTTCCGGTACCCAGATGGTATTTATCTGCATCGGTCCAAGGTCATAACTGCCATTCGTGTTACGGACAGCCTGACCCAGCGCACCGCCTTCGACCTGCAGAATACCGACCATGACAGCGGGCGGGACCGAATAGGTCTGCGCGGCCAGCATCAGACAGGCGGCAATGATTTTGCTCATGATACGAAAATTTCCCTACAAACTACCAAGTGGAGTTTAGCATTATGCTGAATTTTTCTTAACAAAAAATGACATAGGGCTGCCGCTGGCAGATTCGGTCGCGGCGGGCGCTTCCGACGCTTTAGGCGGGACCAACGGTGTCACGACACTGGAGGTAATTTCTGGATCTTTGCCGCCACTGGTCGCCGTGGTTGAGGCTGATTTTGCTTTTGGTATCAAAGCATCACCCAGCACTTCAAGCATCTGCATACGCAGGATAAATGATTGCCATAATGTTGTCATGGCAGGGGCCATACCCTGGCGGACCTGATCTTCAGTCGCCATCAACTTGGCCATCTCGGCAAAGTGGCATTGGCTGTATATCTGGGCCGTCATGCGCAGAAGCGCGAGATCTGCTTTGGCCGCAGCGGAACCCTCTGGCAGGTCGGGGAAAATACGTTGGCGTAAAACTTTGGCTTCGCGCACCAGACGCTCGGACACATCCTGCACCAGTTTCTTTTCCGGCTGCCCAAAGGAATAGGCCATCACCGAATTTACGGCCGGCAGCAGTGCGTTCATATAAAGAAGGGTGATCTGCAGTGGGTCGCTGGGGAAGAAATCATTGTCGATATTGGCCATTCGCACATTGGCATCACCGGCAGGCGCGAAGTTGTCAGCATAGGTCATGACAGCACTCATGGCCGTTGTAACCCGCTCAATTTCCTGATCGGACGGGCTGCGGCCCGCCAGACGGTATATATTGGCCATTAACGGTGATGCCAGCGAAGTCAGCGCCAGACGCAGAGAATCTGCCTCCCCTTCCGGGAGCTTCATATCTACTAACTGGGAAAGACCAATGCTCATCTGTGTGGACTTGGTCAGAAGTCCGGCAACCTGCTCGGCCTCCGGGCGCATGGCACCGGGCTGTTTCGGGTCCGGGACCATCATCTGGCGGACTGAAACCTCGTTAATTGCCGCTACCAGGGGGGTAGCCAGCTTTTCAAGTACCTGAAGCAGAAATATTGAGCGCGTATCCATTATGCAGTCATATACCAGAAAATAATCTTATCGCAACTCTGTGATAATTTCCTTAAGATCCTTGGGACGTCCCTGCAAAATCTTAATTTTACTGTCTTTGTCCCGGTAAATCGAAAACGGAGTTACGTCCAAATTCCAGTCCTGCATCAGCTTCATATTACGTTCAACCCCTTGGGTATTGGCGCTTTCACTGACCAAAAGGGCTTTTTTATCTCCATCCAGGTGCTTATACAGATCCTCTTTGGCGCTGGGGGATGCCAGAAGATAGGCAGCTTCCTTCAGGCTGTCGGCGCTCAAAACCCCTACAGGAATAAGGCGCAACTGGACCATACCTTTTTCCAGGTAACCGGATTTGCGGAAATCCTGCAGTAAATCATGACAATGCGGGCATTCTGGGTCAATAAAGGTATAAATGACCGGGGCTTTGCTTTCCCCAAGTGCCAGCCAGTTAGCGGCCTCGACGCCGTCATAAAGCTGTTCGCCTTTGCTTTTGCCAGATGTCTTAAGCAAATCCTGGGGGGGGGTGAAGTCAGGCGCTGGGGTGGCGGTTTCCGCTTCCTTGGACGCTACAGGCGTATCGCTGAACCCGGCCAGACGGTCGATAGCTGGCCCCTCTTTCTTGCGCAAACTATTAATCTGTTGCAGAGTGACGGCATCCCCTTTGTTGTTGAACAGAACACCCGACACGATGGCTTGTTGATCAGGTGTCACGTAAAAATACTGTTCCTGACCGTTTTTAATAACAACCCAGCCATCCATTCCCAGGTCGCGCCCCAGATAACGTATCTGTGCCCCTTCGGCCACCAGGGTTTGGATGGGTGATGGGAGCCGAGGTTCTTCTTCGGCGTGTGCAGGTAGAAAAGACGCAAATAAAATAAGAGCGAATACAGAAATAAAAGTAAAACGCATACCGTCACCACCTGCCCGGAAAATTATCGTACTGCATCATACGCGAAATCAACGGTTACGGGCAAGCTGGATAATAAAGTTCAGAAGTTTCAGGCGGTAATAATGAGTCCTGCTTCGATCAAGCTGGTGATGTCCTCCCCACGCAGATCGTTGACCACGGCAATATCGACAAAATTGGTACCATCTGTGGTTCCGTTTGCATCAACGCGCAGGTAGGTCGATTTGGTGCTGCTGGCCAGGCGCAGGAAATCGTTTATGGACTCGGTCACTGGGTCGTATTGTGTCAGTAACGCCGAGATATCAAGAATATCTTCATTCTTGCCATAGTCGTTCAACGTATCGATTCCGGATAAATTGTCGAATACAAATACATCCCTGCCGAGTCCGCCTAATAACGTGTCTTCTCCCAAACCGCTGGCAAGAATATCGTTACCGTTGCCACCGGTCAGCACGTCGCGTCCGGCACCCCCATATAGCGTATCGTCTCCGTTGTTGCCTTCCAGTTTGTCATTTCCGTCATCGCCTGACAAAATGTCGTTTCCTTCGCCGCCGTATAAAATATCGCCGCCCGCGCCACCGTATAATGTGTCATGACCGCTGTTACCAGCCAAAGTGTTGTTCGTGCTGTTGCCGATTAAAGTATCGTCACCATTCCCACCTTGCGCCCGCTCTATCGTTACACCGAAGGCAATGCCGATATTGCGTGTCAGGCCAACACTGCTGTACTCACCTTCCCGCAGGTCGAGCACAACAGAGGATTGAAGTTCCCTGGCGTCCAGCGTATCGACCCCGCCCGCATCCCATAGGGTGTAGGCCAATCCTCCGTTGACGGCATAGGTATCGTTGCCCGTATGGTAATTTGTATTAGCGCCGTAAATTGTTTGCAGCGCCGCTATATCATAGACCATATAGCTGGATGAGAAGAACGGACTCCAGTCATAGGCCATGACGGAATAGCGGGATGATGCTTCATCCCCTGTCAACCCGGCGGTAAAACTATGCTGAAGGCCCAGCGCGTGACCGATTTCATGCATCAGCGTATAAAAACCGTAATTACCCTCAACTGGTGTTGTGGTTGCGGCATAAATCTTATTAGTCCAGACATCTCCCCCTAATGGGTGGGCAGAAGGGTAATACGCCCAGGCCCCGGTGCCGACCGGAAGTGAGGTCTGCGCAAAACCGATCTGATTATTTGCCTCTGTTGTTTCAAGGAAAGTAATTTTTGTGAAAGTTTCAAGCTGGTCGAGTATACGTCCAACGGCATCCTTCATCTGGCTGGTGAAGGCCTGGAATCCTGATGCTTCTTGTGAGAGCGATGAATAATAGGCGGGCAGCGCCGTAAAAAACTTATACGTCAGGGTAATGCCTGATGTGTCTGATCCCCAGCGATAACCACTAAAGAGGCTATTTGCGCTGCTGATGGTTGCGGCAGTGACGGGAATATAATTCAGCGAGAATGATTCATTGGCGGCTGCAGAACGGCAGGCAGCGCAGCTGCAGCCCTGGGGCATTTCGGGAAGCATGGTCATAATGGAAACTACCTTATGGAACTTAATGAAAGATAGATGAACTTTCTGATACTTCTATATTGATACTAACAGTCTGCGTTTAACAAAGCATTCACAATTGCCTGCATTTTAAATATTAAAGAAATTCATATTGCCGTTATAAACTGCCAGAAACTTGAGGAATGCCTCGGCGGGAATGGGTTTAGAGTAACGGTATCCCTGCACTTCGTCACATCCTTCGGCTATCAGGAACTGCTCATGCTCGAGTGTTTCCACACCCTCAGCGATAATCTTGAGGTTCAGCGAACGTCCTAGACCGATAATGGTACGGGCAATAGCCGCATCGTCGGCATTATTGAGGGCATTGCGGATAAAGGACTGGTCGATTTTCAGGCGGTCAATCGGGAACTGACGCAGATAGGACAGGGAAGAGTAGCCGGTACCAAAGTCATCAATTGCCAGCTCAACGCCTAGTGCGTGCAAGTCTTTCAGCGTCCGTATAGTTTGCTGGATATCCTCCATAAAGGCGCTTTCAGTGACTTCAAGCTCCAGCAGATGGGGTTCGATACCTGTGCTTTCAATGGTTGTGCGCACTTGATTGACCAAGTCACCTTGCTGGAATTGTTCTCCGGATACGTTGATGGCAATGCGAATCGGGCGACCCAGATCATGCCATTTTTTTGCTTCAAGGCAGGCATGTTTCATAACCCAGTTGCCAATTGGCACGATAAGGCCAGACTGTTCAGCAATCGGAATAAATTCGGCGGGCGAAATAAACTTCCCGCCTTCCTTGCTGTTGTCTTTTTTAAACCAGCGTATCAGCGCTTCCGCACCGATGACTGATCCGCTGCGCAGGTCGAGTTGCGGTTGAAAAAATACGGTCAATTGGTCATGCTCCATCGCATGGCGCAGGTCACGCAGCATCTGGAAGCGAAGCTGAACAGCCTTGTCAAAATCTTCCAAATATTCGCGAATACAGTCGCGGCCATCTTCTTTGGCGCGGTTCAGGGCAATATCGGCATTTTTCAGCACCTGATCCGGGTCCATCGCGTCATCGGGGAATGTGGAAACTCCGATAGATGCCCGGATCTGGAAGCTCTCATTGAAAACTTTGAACGGCTCATGGATGATAATGTTGCGGATTTTCTCTCCCACTTCCTTGGCGGTCAGGCCGCCTTCAGTCAGTGCATAGGTAATCGCGAACTCATCCTCTCCGGTACGGGCAACAACCGTTGATTCCGGCAGGGCAGATTTAAGGCGACGCCCGACAGATCCCAGAATTGCATCCCCCACATTGTGCCCCATCGAATCATTAACATCCTTAAAATGATCGAGGTCGATGGTCAGAACAGCGAGACGCGCGATATTATTCGCGTTGCCATTGGCCTGGCGCACATATTCGCCCAGCTTCTGAACAAAGAGTGTGCGATTGGGCAGGTTTGTTAACGTATCGTAGTAAGCCAGCTTATGAATCTGATTTTGCGCCGCGCCTTTTACCTGCCGCAGGTTTTTTGCGTTCTGCTTAATCAACTGCTGAACCGAATCAATCGCGCTGCCGATTTCGTCGCGCGTGTCATAGGGGGAGCGGACGATATTTGGCGTTTCCGGATTGGCGATAGCCAGCGACAGGTTATCGCGCAGGAACAGAATAGGCTCCAGCAGCCACTTCCCTAAGGCTATCATTAGCACAGTCGTAACAAAGGCAGACATAAGAAACATGATAAGAATGTTCTGACGAACATAAACGGCAATGCTTTCGGTCACCGGACTTGCATCCATGCGCACGACGATGAAATAGGGGGGGCCCCCCAGATCGCGTGGACGGAATACAGTTTCGTAGTTGCGGCCATCCTGGGATAGGTAGGTGCGGGATAGGTCATTTTCACTGAAAATAGTGGTTACGACAGGTTCTCCGCCCATGGTGATAAGCTGGTAATCGGCCGAGTAAATGACAATACCGGATATGGAGGTGTTGGAGACAAGACGATTTAGCTGATCAGAGGTCAGAGGAGATTTCAGGCGCTCCGTGATATTCGGGTCGATCAGTGGTGCTAGCATGCTGAGAGAGGTTTTCTGCAGCTCCATCAGTTTTTCATACTGGTGTTGCTTCAGGGTCAGCGCAAGGATAGAAGCCTGGACCGTCATAATGGTCAAGAACACCGCCATGACGATGCGCCAACTCAAGCGTGAATTCCAGATTTTAGGTGAGCGAATTTTGCTCTCAGATTTAGCCCACATCATTAGCCCCGATTTTTCTCCGCCTTCGCTTGAAAGTGGCACAGATGATGCGACCGTTTCTGCAACCGAGTCCATGTTATTCGTTTCCCCAAGTGTCCCCAAATATTATTTTTATAGTTAGTTTTTGCAGGGCAGAAAAATGCCGTACCAAACTATCTTATGATGCGGAGATTAATACTTCGTATAAAAAGAAACTAATATTCGATATAAATTTTAGATAAATTTTATTTTTCGGCAGTTTCGTAAAAGCAAACCGGCTGCCCAGCCTTGGTTTCTGTCAATTCACCATCACGGACTACGATCTGCCCGTTGATAATCGTCATCACCGGCCAGCCTGTCACGGTCATCCCATCGAATGGCGTCCAGCCAGCACGCGATTTCTGCTGGGCATTGGTGATGGCCTGAGTCTTTTTCAAATCAACGATTGTGATATCGGCGTCATACCCACGTGCGAGGCGTCCTTTATTCACGATACCGTGAATGCGTTGCGGGCCATAGCACATTAGTTCGACAAGTTTTTCGAGTGTCAGTCGGCCCTTATTAATATGGTTCAGCATGATGGGCAATAAGGTCTGGACCCCCGGCGTGCCGCTCGGGCTGGCCGGATATGTCTTGGCTTTTTCTTCCAGCGTGTGCGGGGCGTGGTCGGACGCCAGTATATCGACTGTGCCGTTGGCAATCGCGGCCCAGAGCGCGTTCTGGTGATGACGTTCGCGGATTGGCGGGTTCTGCTGGGCGTGGGTGCCCAGTTCTTCATAACAATCCGGCGCATGTAGCGTCAGGTGATTGGCAAGAACCTCGACCGACGCGATGTCCTTGTTCTGGGCCAGAAATTCCATTTCTTCCGCCGTGGTCACATGCAGAACATGGACGCGACGGTTATATTTGCGGGCGAGGCGCACCAGCCTGGTTGTTGCGGACAGGCATGATTCAGGGGACCGCCAAACGGGATGCAGCTTGACGTCATGGCTTTCGCCGAGAATGGTCTTTTTATTCTCATTCATCATCATTTCGTCTTCGGCATGGACGGCAACGACACGACGGCCATTCGACAGCACTGCGGCGACATCTTCGTCAGTCGCGGAGAGTAGATCACCTGTTGACGAGCCCATGAATATTTTAATGCCGCAGACGCCGGGCAGCTTTTCCCATTCGGCCAGATTTTTCGCATTCTGTGCCGTCCCGCCGAAATAAAAGGCGTAATTCGTCCAGTTGCCTTTGGCGGCGCGGGTGAGTTTATCGGTCAGCGCATCTGGCGTGGTCGTCAGTGGATTGGTATTGGGCATTTCGAAAATGGAGGTGACACCCCCCATAGCGGCGGCCATCATGCCGGTTTCCAGCACTTCTTTATGTTCATTGCCCGGTTCGCGGAAATGAACCTGGGTGTCGATCAGGCCGGGCAGAACATGCAGCCCGGCACAATTCACCGTTTTATCGGCCTGATTATCTGCGAACGACCCAATCCCGGTAATTTTACCGTCGGTAATGCCTATATCGGCGGTGACGGTCATTCCTGGCAGGACGGCAGTGCCGGATTTCAGAAGCAGGTCGAAACGGGGCGTCATAAAGGGCTCACTTAAAATAAGATGTGCAGGCGATAACGATTTTTAGCATTAAGGCTATTTTCTACCAAGGGATTTGTCGAATTTTAAGGAATTGCTCATATTTCCTGTGATATCCTGGAATTCTGGAGATTTAATAATGAATCCCATGAAAGAAGGACTTTGTGATGTCTTTGGTGGCTTTGGCCTCGATATTGGCGGGAAGTCTGGTTGCATCGGCGATGTTGAAACTGCACTCGCGCCGTATGAAACAAGCCGCACTTGCGAGGGTCCGCGTTAGACGTTAAGGTTATTCCGTTAATCGGAGCCAGCGTCTTATGCCTAATTTAAAAGTCTATAACTCTTTGACACGGATGAAAGAAGATTTCATCCCAACGGATCCGGCACATGTCAAAATTTACGCCTGCGGACCAACGGTTTATGACGTCGCTCATATTGGCAATGCGCGGATGGCGGTGGTCTTTGACGTGCTCGCGCGTGTCCTGCGCACTCTCTATCCGCGCGTTACCTACGCCTCAAATATCACCGACATCGACGACAAAATCATGGTTGCCGCCAAGGAAACTGGCCAGGACATCACGTTTATTACGCGTAAATACGAACAAATCTACAACGATGATATGGCTGCCCTCGGTGTCCTGAGACCCGACGTCCAGCCACGCGCCACCGAAACTATCCCCGAAATGATCGACCTGATGGAACGCATGATTGCGCGCGGTCATGCTTACGTGGCCGAAGGCCATGTGCTATTCAGCGTGCCGTCCTTTCCAGCCTATGGCGGGTTGTCCGGGCGCTCGCGTGATGACCAGATCGCCGGGGCGCGCGTCGATGTTGCGCCCTATAAAAAAGACCCAGCGGATTTCGTGTTGTGGAAACCATCCAGCGCCGACCAGCCGGGTTGGGATTCCCCGTGGGGCCGTGGCCGCCCGGGCTGGCATATCGAATGCTCGGCCATGGCAGAAAAACATCTGGGCTTGCCAATCGATATACATGGTGGTGGTGCCGATTTAAAATTTCCGCATCATGAAAATGAAATCGCCCAGAGCTGCTGCGCCCATGGCCACAGCGACCTGGCGGCTTTTTCCAAATACTGGGTCCATAATGGATTTTTGACGGTCGAGGGCGAAAAAATGTCCAAGTCATTGGGCAATTTTACGACCGCGCAGGAGCTGCTGAATAAGGGTATTCCGGGTGAAACGATCCGTTTCGCGCTGCTCTCTGCGCATTACCGCCAGCCGCTCGACTGGACGGAAAAAGGGCTGGAGAATGCGCAGAAATCGCTCGATAAATTTTATAAAATCCTGCTTGATCTCAAGGACGTTCCAGATGCGAAGGTCGCCGTGCCTGAGGAATTTATGGCGTCACTCTGCGATGATCTGAATTCACCGAAAGCTTATGCCGAACTGAATGCGCTGGCGAAAGCGGCGGCGGACGAAAAATCACCCGCAGCAAAAGCGGCGTTTAAATCAGCAGCTAATCTGATGGGATTCCTGATGGCGGACCCGGCGGCGTGGCTGACGGCGAAAGCCCCGGCCAATGATGTCGATACCGCCTGGGTCGAGGGACTTCTGGTGGAACGGGCGGAAGCGCGTAAGGCTAAGAACTTCAAACGGTCCGATGAAATCCGTGATGAACTCGCGGCTAAGGGAATTACTATTGAAGATACACCCCAAGGTGCCAAGTGGCGAACTGCTTAGACTTTAGTCAGTAGTGGTTTAATCTGTTCAATCAATAAAGTAATATCGGCGTCCCGTGATAAACGGTGATCGCCATCATCGACCAATATTAAATTGACCGGGCCGGGTGTGATATGAGCGGCCAGCTTTTCGGCGAGTTTATAAGGAACTTCGGTATCCTGTTTTCCCTGCAGCAAGGTTACCGGATATGGCATATGCAGCGGTTTATCGAGCACCAGATTTTGTGCGCCATCTTCGAATAAATTGAGTGTCATCATATCGCCGCCGGATTCGATATATCCGTTTTTGTGGCAGGATTCGCGTTGCTCCTCCGTCATCTGGCGGTTCCACACCCAGTCCGTAAAATCCGGGGCGGCGGCGATACCGATAAAGCCTTTTATGCGGTCGCCCAGCTCTTGGGCCAGCAGTAAACCAATCCAGCCACCCATGGATGAACCAATTAAAATAAGCGGTCCCGACGTAACGGCGTTGATAATGGTCAGCGCATCATCGGTCCATTGACCGATGGTACCATCGCGGAATTCACCGCCGGACTGGCCATGGCCGCTATAATCCAGGCGCAAAAGACCATACCCCTCCCTAGCGCAGAATGCGTCAACGGCCAAGGCCTTAGTTCCTTCCATGTCGGATTGGTAACCGGGCAAGAAGACCAATGTTGGCGCGGTTTTAGTAGCCGGACGCAGGCGATAGGCCAGCGTGACCCCGTCATTTCGGGTGATTTTTTGCAAAGGAAGGTTGGTATCCATGGCCGGGAATGGTATAAATCATGCCCTGAAAGTGCAAGCCGGAAATGAGTAACACAACAAAATCCTATACGATCATGCAGGTCATCCCCAATCTGGGCGCGGGCGGGGCCGAACAGACCTGTGTCGACGTGACTGCCGCGCTGGTCAAGGCGGGGCACAAGGCGATTGTGGTGTCGAATGGAGGCCCGCGCGTAATCGATATCAAGCGGGCTGGTGGGATTCATATCGACATGCCAGTGCATTCAAAAAATCCGATTATGATGCGCATTAATGCCAAGCGTCTGCATAATTTAATTCTGCAGCATCGTGTCGATATCGTTCATGCCCGCAGCCGCGCCCCGGCGTGGAGTTGCCTCTGGGGTGTCAAAGGGACAGGTGCGCGTTTCATGACAACCTGTCACGCGCCATTTAATATCAACGGCAGTAAACTAAAGAGATATTACAATTCCTCAATCGCGCAGGGCGAACTGGTCATCGCTAATTCCGATTTCGTGGGCCATTACCTGGTGGATAATTATCAGGTGCCGATTGGCAAAATCCGCGTTATTCCGCGTGGCATCCCGATGGAAAAATTCAATCCGGCGTTGGTGAATGCCGAACGCATGCTGCGCCTGTCGCAAAGCTGGCGTATCCCGGAAGTTGCGACGGTCATATTACTGCCCGGACGCTTGACGCGCTGGAAGGGGCAAGTGGTCATGCTGGATGCGATGGAGAAGCTAAAGTCGCGCGATGCGTATTGCATTCTGCTAGGTGATGACCAAGGTCGCACGGAATACCGCGCCGAGCTGGAACAGATTATTCAGGAACTGAAACTGGAAGAGCGCGTGCGTATCGCCCCGCATTGCGATGATATGGCGAGCGCCTATATGCTGGCGAATGTGGTGGTGTCGGCCTCCATCGAACCCGAAGGTTTTGGCCGCGTGGCGGTTGAGGGACAGGCGATGGGCCGCCCGGTGGTGGCCACCAATATCGGCGGATCGACCGAAACCATCGTTCCCGATGTGACAGGCTGGCTGGTGCCGCCGGAAGATCCGGACGCGCTGGCGGCGGCTATTGATAAAGCACTGATGATGCCGGAGGCTGAAAAGGCACAGATGAAAGCCATCGCCATGCAGCATGCCCGCGATCATTTCACCAAAGAGCAGATGACCTTTGCCACACTCGAAGTGTACCGGGAGTTGATCGGGTAATGGCAAAAAATATTCTTGTCATCAAGCTGGGGGCGTTGGGCGACTTTATTTATGCACTCGGGCCCATGGCCGCCATACGCAAGGCACATGCCGAAGATCACATTACGTTATTGACCACGGCGCCCTTTGCCAAGCTGGGGCAGGAATGTGGATACTTCGATGCCATTCTCGTCGATCAAAAGCCAAAATTTTATAATTTCTATGGCTGGCTGGCGCTGCGCAGTCATCTGAATGCCGGGCAGTTCGACCGCGTGTATGATCTGCAGAATAATGACCGCACTGAGATATATCTGCACTTGTTTTCTCCTAAACCTGAATGGGTAGGGGCCGCCAAAGGCGCATCGCATCGTAACGATTCGCCAGAGAGATCGGCCCGCCATGCTTTTTATGGACATGCACAGACATTGGCGTTAGGCGGTATTACCAATGTCAGCCTTGATTCATTGGAATGGATGACAGGCAGTCTCGATGGGTTCGGATTGAATAACCGGCCTCATGTTCTGCTGGTTCCTGGTTGTTCGCCGCAGCATCCTGAAAAACGCTGGCCTGTGGAATGTTTTCGCCAACTGGCTGCCAAACTTCTTCGTCAGGGGTTGCATCCCGTTATTCTGGGGTCGGCGAGTGAATCGGATCTGGCGAAAAAAATAGCACGGGGGATGGATGTTACGGACCTGACAGGGCGCACGGCTTTGTTTGATATTCCCACACTGGCCCGTCATGCGGTCGGTGCAGTGGGGAATGACACCGGACCAATGCATATGATTGCGGTTACAGGTTGTCCGGTTGTAATGTTGTTTTCGCGTCAGGCGAGTAATATCATTCTTCATGCCCCACCTGTGCCGGAGGATGCAAACGTCATCACTCTGGATGCTGACAATATTGGCGACATCTCTGTTGCTGATGTGTTTGAAGGGTTTATGAAGGTAAAAGAAAGGCCTAGGATGTCTGGTCAGCGTATATCTGGCTGAGACAGAGGAGAAGTTCCGGCACTGCAGCGCTGCTGACCGAATAATAAATGGTCTGCGCATCGCGGCGTGTGGCCACCAGATTATCTTCGCGAAGTTTGGCAAGATGCTGGGATAAGGCAGATTGAGAAATACCCACAATGTCTTCCAGTTCCCCAACGCATTTTTCGCCGTGAGATAGTGCGCATACAATCAGAAGGCGGCGGTGATTGGACAAGGCTTTGAGTATTTTGGAGGCCTTACTCGCGTTATTCTTCACACATTCAATATTTATAGTCATGCGAGCTATCCAAGAAAGATCACTTATATTATTAAATTCTAATACAGAGCAATAATCTAACAATCTCTGATAGTTTAAAGTGACTGTAATTTTCTTTTAAGGCAAGCGTTTTTTCTCAGGTAATAGAGTATAAATATAATTTTTTACTGCGGAAGGTAACATACGAACTATAGATAATGTCATTACTGCAGGAAATGGAAAACAAATACACGCCTTTCGTATAGTAATACCCTTGGCGATATAATTAGCCGCTTTACGCGTATCCATCATGAATGGCATCTTAAAATCATTGGCATCGGTCATTTCGCTGCGGACAAAGCCTGGGCATACGACCGTGACAAAGACATTATGGGGGCGTAATTTGATAGCAAGCGCTTCACCATAAAATCTTACGGCGGCTTTAGAGGCGGCGTAAGCTGGCGCACCGGGGACGGCCAGAAAACCAGCAAGGGAACTTATGATAGCTATTTGTCCTGCGCGGCGCTCCACCATGCGTGCCAAAACGGGGTGGAGCGTATTTAAAACGCCATTAACATTTACATCGAATATGGTCGAGTCTTGTTCATATGATCCGCTTGGCCCCAGGCCGCTGCTGCCTCCAGAGATGCCTGCGTTTGCAACCACAAGGTCGAGGGGGGCTTCTTCATCCAGCCGCGTCAATGTAATTTTCATGGCCTCGTAATCACGCACATCCAGGATAAAAGTCCGAACCTGAGCCCCTTGCGCCCGGCAGGCCATGCCTACGGCTTCAAGCTTATCCTGACGTCGCGCGATAAGGAATAATTCAACGCCTGGTCTGGCGTACACCCGAGCCAATTCAGCGCCTAGACCGCTGGAGGCTCCGGTGATTAAAATTCGCTTCATGTATTATTCCCCGTCTTGTAACTTGAGGGCAAATATATAGAATACTGCCATGTCATTACTACCTGTAAAACGTCGCGGCCTGCTTTTTATTTTATCATCCCCTTCCGGTGCGGGAAAAACAACGATTACGCGTGCGCTTTTGGAGCGCGATCCTCATCTGACTATTTCCGTATCGGTAACGACGCGGGCACCGCGTCCCGGCGAAGTAAACGGGAAAGATTATCATTTTATTTCTAAAAACCAGTTCGACCACATGGTCGAGAATAATATGCTACTGGAACACGCCAAGGTATTCGGTAATTATTATGGGACACCACTCGCGCCGGTTGAGGATGCGCTGGCTAATAGCCAAGATATTATTTTTGACATAGACTGGCAGGGAACGCAGCAACTCAAGCAAAAACTCGTCAATGATCTTGTGACGGTTTTTATTCTTCCTCCCTCAAAAGTCGAGTTGGAACGGCGCCTCCGCTCGCGCCAGCAGGATAATGAAGACATTATCCGCGAGCGTATGCGAAAAGCGTCAGATGAAATATCGCACTATTCCGAATATGATTATATTGTTGTAAATACAGATCTGGAGCGCTCAATCCGCTCCGCCCAAGCTATCCTTGATGCTGAACGCTGTAAACGCCGACGGATTACTGAATTGCCGGATTTTGTGCGCAGCTTGATGCAGGAATCATAATTTCCCCATAATCCCCAACAGTGCTACCGCTGGACAAAAAATTTTGATATATTGTTAAGGCTTTTTTGGTCAAATGACTTTTTGGGGCATATAATTGAACCTCATGCGATTAATTACACTCAAAGTATAATGGATATATTTTAAGAATGGCCGAACCAAAACCAGCCCAACGCCCTAATCCCCGCCCTGCGCGGCCAGCCAATGCTCCAACTGCGGGTAAGGCTTCCGCACCGTCGGCCCCAAGCCAGTCAGAAATAGAGATGATGCAGGCGGTTGGCTCTGTAATGGTGCGCAATGAGTTCTACCGTGACGGCTACCGCAGTATTCTGAAAATTGCTGTAATCGAGGCTATGGTGATACTGGCCCTGGTGGGGGCGATGTATTTTGTGATAGAGGCGCACCAGCCCGAAAATCGCTATTTTGCGACTACGGAAGACGGACGGTTGGTCCCAATGGTGGCTTTGAGCGAACCTAATCTGAGTATCCCTGCTTTAATGTCATGGAGCGCACAGGCGTCAACCGAAGTTATGACATTCGGGTTTAATGATTACAAGCGCCGCCTGCAGGAGGCTTCGCGTAACTTTACACGTGTAGGTTGGGTGGGATTCACGAATGCCCTCGAAAGATCGCGTATTATAGAAATGGTCGAGGCGAACCAGCAAGTGGTGTCGGCCGCCCCGGCCAGCGCGCCCATCCTTATTTCGGAAGGGGTTGTTGATGGTCGTTATCAATGGCAGGTTCAAGTTCCTCTGGTTGTAACCTATCAGGCTGGCGCTTCAGTGCGGTCCGACAAGCTGATGGTCACATTGACCATTGTAAGGGTGCCGCGTCTGGAAAGCTCAAGTGGTGTCGGCATTGAGCAGTGGATTGCTCAGTAACCACTTGCACTGCCGCTTGTAAACTAAGGGGCATCTCTTTGCTTCTTGTTATTGCTCTTGTGGATTTTCCAGTATATCCTTCTCACTGGTTTGGACGGGGTGGTCCACGTCGCTGAATTTCGGCGGATTTCCTCGCAATAAGGTTTTATATTTACGAATCGCACGGGGTGTGCATGAAAAATTCTTTGTCTTGCCTGAGGCTGGCTATAATTGGAATGATGGCTATCGCGGTCATCGCGTCGGCAGGAAGCTCTGATGCCTTGGCGCAAGAGGCCGGTTCGGCCGCAGGAACAACTCTTGATCAGACACCTCCTCCTGATTTGGCTGCCAGCGCAGCTTTTGCGCCATCCACACAACCGCCGCAGGCGGATTTGGCAGCGCCGGCTGCTGATTCGCAGCCGGCGGCAAATATGGCGGCCGATAGCGGAATGCCGCCCAGCCTGTCCGATTCGCTGGCTAATATTGAATCGCAGCGTAACCCAAAACCTCAGGAACCAGTCGATTCTGGGAGTGTTAACTCAGATGGCACGGCCGCTGCAGAATCGCAAGGCATCGACCTGAACAGCCAGATTCAGGGAACGCAGCAAATGGGCGTTGACTCGCCCGCTCTGGACTTGGACAGTATTGGGTTTGAAGATCCGAATGCCGTTCCCAAAAAAACCGAGGCCGAGCTTGAAAATGAAATGCGGGCCAGGGCATTTAAGGCTGCCATAGAAAAGGCCTTGCCTATGCGCCCTGCTGAAATCCGTCGTATGCTCGAATTATATGATGAGACAGTTCAGGCTACGGAAACTCCTATCTATCCTGACCCCGATCCCGAATCGTCTTTTGTTACGGCATCCCTCGATCCTGGAACGAAGCCTGTTACTGTTAAGGCGGCACTCGGAAATGTTACGACCGTATCGATTGTGGATATCACAGGGCAGCCTTGGCCTATTCAGGATTTAACTTGGGCGGGCGACTTTCAGGTTGAGCAGCCGGAAGCCGGGAGCCACATGTTGCGTATAACGCCTACGTCCAAATTTGCGACGGGCAATGTTTCTCTTCGTCTTATCGGGCTAAATCCGCCGGTCATTTTCAGCTTGCGTACCGAACGCAAGACAGTGCATGTCCGCCTGGATGTGCAAATTCCGGAAGTCGGACCAAAAGGAATCGTACCCCCAGTCGATACCCCCGTGGCTACACGCGCCGGGAATGATTTCATGACGTCTGTTCTGACGGGAGGCATGAAATCAAATGATGGTGTTAACCGTATGAAGGTTGAAGGGGTTGATGGACGTACAACAGCCTATGATCAGGGTAATATGATTTATGTGCGCACCCCTTATACGATGTTGTCGCCTGCCTGGAGCCAGTCGGTTCAATCGGCGGACGGCACGAAAGTCTATGCGTTGGATTACACCCCTGTAATCCTTCTTTCGGATAAAGGAAAAATGGTGAAAGCCTATCTTTCACGCAAGGAGCAGTCTGATGGCGAATACTGAGGATTTTGACGGACCGGACATGGAACCTGATCTGGATCAGGACGTCGAATTCGGTGATTTTGAAGAACAGAAAAAGAGCGGATCTATTGGTGAGCTGATAAAAACCAATCCGATGGCGAAATTCGCGCTAATTGGCGCAGCTATTCTCGTCATTGTTGTGGCCGTTGCAATGTTCGGCGGAGAAGAGCGGGTAACACCTGATTCGCTTGTCAGTTCCACTGACCAGACTTTTAAGGACACGCCGGGGGCCGAAGTGTCGCCTGCTATGCAGGCCGCTTTGGAAGAAAAAAACGCCCAGACGGTTGAAGAGGCAGAAAAAACCGGGGGAAGCGCAATTGTAACTCCGATCCAACCACCCAAAGATCTGCTGGCGGCACCCACAGATCAGACAATAGGCGAAGATCCGCTTCTGCGCTGGAAAGAAATGCAGGAGGAGCGCCTACGTGTGCAGCGGGAGCAACAACAGCAGCAGCAGGCAGCCCAGGAAGATCCTGCGAAGGAAGATAAATTTACAGCGATGAAAGATAGTTTCAGTACGCAAATGGAAGTCATCCTGACCAAGACTCCTGCGCCTAATACGCTAATGCAGCATGTTTCGGTAATTAATATGTCAGAGCTGCGTAAAAGCAAGCAACCCGCAGTGGGCAGCGGCGAGGTTGTCGCAAATATGGCAAATAACAACCCTTACGCTGATCCTCAGATGGGCGTTGTTGTTAATATGCCGGCACCAAAGGTTATTATTCCGGCCGGACAAATAGAGTATGCGCAAATGATGCTTGAGGCCAATTCTGATATTCCAGGGCCGGTAATGGCCATGATCGTATCAGGCCCTTTTAGCGGTGGACGCCTTATGGGATCATTCCAGAAGCAGGAAGAATATCTGGTGATCCAATTCAACTCGCTGGTAACAAAGAAGGGAACAAGCGTCCCGATACAGGCTTTTGCGGTTAACCCAGACACATCACTTACTGGTCTGGCAACGGATGTCGATCACCGTTATTTTACAAGAATTATTCTTCCGGCCGCAGCCAAGTTTGTTGAGGGGATGGGAAGCGCTATTGCGCAGACCACCACCACCACCAGCCAGTCGAGCAGTTCAACGACCACAAGCAGCGAAGATCTGGACACAACCCAGGAATTGGGCAAGGCTTTGGAAGAAGCAACAGGCAAGGTCGGAGAAGTTCTGGATGACGAGGGCAGTAAAGAAGAAATTCTGGTACGCGTTCGTGCTGGAACACCTATTGGAGTTCTCTTTATGACTCCGGTTACAGACCAGTCAATTATGCAGGCGCGCTCTGGCGCTGCTTATGCGGGTGCCCCAGTTCAGGAAGGGCAGCCTGGTGTACCAGGTGGTACGCCGCCTGGCTATGGCTACGGCTATGGTGGTCAGCAGGCAGGGCAAGGCGGCTACATGAATCAGCTTCAGCAGTTACAGCAAGGGCTTATGTCGCAGCAGAACATGCTGATACCGCAGCAAACCCAATATGGGTATGGCCAGGCAGGTAGCTATGGCCAACAACCCGCCGGCGCTGGGATTTATGGCAATTTTGGCGCATCTACAAACACGACTGGCAGATAACCTGACGAAGATACAGGCAAACAGGAACAAACATGGCTGATAATAATAACAATGATCCGCAGGACTATGACGATACCTATGTTGAGGATGACTTTGAACAGGTCGCGGATGACAATGTGGCTTCCGACGACTGGAGTGATGATTTCAGCGAGGACTTGAACGCAGACGAGACCCAGGATTCAGCTTCGCCGCCGCCATCAAAGAAAAAATCCACTCTGGCAACTATCATAGTTGTAGCCGTGTCGGCTATCCTTATTGTTGGCGTTCTGGCCTTGATGGGAGGGGGAGAAGAAGTTCCTGTTGAAGGGGCTTCTGTAGAAACTCCGGCTTCGCCAGATGCGGCGGTGACTGGTCCTGATCAGCCTGTGGGTATAGCGCCGCCAGCAGCGGATGCCACGCAAGTACCGGCTGTTGATACGACCCAACCCGCGCGGCTTGCCAATGCCAATGAGAATGATCAGGGTTTTATGGTGAATCCAAGCGAAATAAAGGACTCGCCTGTTGATGCACCTGCGCCAATCCCACTCCCAGCGCCTGTTGATGCACCGCCCCCAGTGGCTGAATTACCGCCCACAGAACCGCCGCCAGCTATGATGACGGCGCCTGACCAGTTCCCCACAGTCGATAAAATACTGAAACCGCAGCCCGATACTCCTGTTCCAGCTGCCCCGACAGTTCCAGCGGTACAGGAATCTGCGCCCGTGCCTGATGTGGCCGCTGTGCCGGCGCCAGCAGTAAATAATATAAACGAGGACACTATCCGGAATTCAGCAGTATACAAGGATATGGCTGGCCAGCTGGCTGATGCCCAGTCCAAGATCGCCGCACTGCAGAAAAGCATAGACGAACAGAAAGTCCATGAATCGCGCAGCGAAGACATTGAAGGCTTGAAAAATCGTATAGCTGAGCTGGAAAGCAAGCTTTTGACAGCTGCAGCGGCACCACGGGAATCGCCTGCTATAGAATCACAGGCCCCGAAGTCTGTTAAAGCTAAAAGAGCGACGCCTGCAGTGTCTTTGAATGTTATGACTTCATCCTGGCACCTGAAATCAGCCACCCCTGATCGAGCTGTCGTCGCCAATACCCGTACGGGGGATATCCGTACGGTGCATATTGGTGAAGATTTGGCCCCCATCGGGCGAGTCACTGCAATTGAAATGCGCGGCTCACGCTGGGTTGTTCAGGGGACGCATGGGCGTGTTACGCAATAATATCTGCCCATTTAGGGTATAAGAAAACCGGCTTAAAAGCCGGTTTTTTTGTGCATTGTGAAAATAGATAAAATTTTAATCAATTATTAGTGTGCTTGTCGTAAAGTGGTTTATGGACAGGATTTAGATTGTGACAAAAACTTGCGTTATGTGCCATATTTTGATAGGATGTAAGCATAAGGCCAGAAAAATGGCCGGGTGTGTGTGATGAGAAAAAGTAAAAATATATTTTCTGCAAAATATACTTTGGCTCTTGCCGTTATGGCATTTGGGCTCTTCGTCTCTCATGATGCGCACGCGTTTCCTATCCCGGCAGTGGCGCCTGTTATTAATTTCATCCAAGGTCTTTTTGATGGGGTGGTAAGTATCGCCAGTACCGTTCTGGGTGCCGCCTTTAGTACGGTTACCAGTGCCTTGACAACGGCTATTAATAGTATTTTTAACGCGATATTTGGTACTTCCTCCTGCGCAGCCGGTAATGCTGGCAAAACTCTGGGCGGGGTGATATGCCAAGTTCTTGCCTCCTCAGAAACACTGCCTGGTTTTATTACCGCGCTGGGGTATTTCCTCGGTCTTATTATGGTTCTGACAGCGCTTATGAAGCTGAAAGATCATGTGCTGGACCCGAATCGTACGCCCATATCCGACAGCGTAAAGCGGTTTATTGCTGCAGGCTCACTTTTTTCCCTTCCGGCCGTGACTGAGGCTGTACAGAATCTGGTTACGAATGACCTGACAACGACGTTAGCTGTGTCGGGATACTCCGGTAAGGCTACTGGGGGGGGGGGGCTGGATAGTATGCTGGTGGCATTGTTCCTTGATACTTTTGCCCCGATGATGTCGCTGCTGTACGCTTTTGGATATATGGCGGGGCTCGTTTTAACATTCATTGGTATTACACGGTTGATTAAAACGGCTCAGGATGGTCCGCGCGGCCCGGCAAGCCTGGGTACCATCATGACGTTTATCGTGGCGGGCGTACTTTTCTCCAGCGGAACCTTGGTTGAGGCTTTTTCAGCGTCTATGTTTGGAGATTCAACGGTTGCAACCTATGCAACTTTGCAGACAAGTTCGGGTGATGCGGCTGTCGATGATCATATCAAGGCGGTTATCAGTACGGTTCTTGTCTTTATGACGATTGTCGGCTGGATCAGTTTTCTGCGTGGCGTCTTCATTCTGCGTGATGTCGCAGAAGGAAGCGGTCAAGCATCTCTCATGGCTTCGCTCACCCATATTTTTGGTGGTGCGTTAGCTGTGAATCTGGGTCCGTTGATGAACGCGGTCCAAAGCACTTTTGGTCTAACAGGATTTGGTGTAGTATTTAATTGAAACGAAACAGCTATGAGGAGGAAAATCATGCTGAAACTGAACAAAAAAATTAATCGTCTTGGCGCTTATACATCTGCAACCCTGGCCACAGCTGTTATGGCGGGTGCTGAGTCAGCTGAGGCTGCGAGCTTTAATGACGTGGCGGCGCGTATTGTGAATCAGACCAGTAACCTGTCTGGCGTGATCACGACGCTGGGTTATATTGTTGGTCTGGTTTTTGCGGTGCTGGGCCTGCTGAAAATCAAGGCACATGTTGAAAACCCGAGCCAGACACCGATAAAAGAGGGTGCGATTAAAATCCTGATTGCGGGCTGTCTGTTCAGCGTACCGGCAGTCGCTGAAGCGACACAGGATCTGCTGGGTACTTCCGGTACCGGTGTTGATGCGCAGAAAATGCAGAAAATCAGTACGTTTAACTCTGTTAAGTAATAAGAAATATAAGCGGATATTCCCGGTGGATCGGGGATATCCCTTACCTCTCAATCTATAAGCACATTGGTTATCTGGTGTAGTATTTAATTGAAACGAAACAGCTATGAGGAGGAAAATCATGCTGAAACTGAACAAAAAAATTAATCGTCTTGGCGCTTATACATCTGCAACCCTGGCCACAGCTGTTATGGCGGGTGCTGAGTCAGCTGAGGCTGCGAGCTTTAATGACGTGGCGGCGCGTATTGTGAATCAGACCAGTAACCTGTCTGGCGTGATCACGACGCTGGGTTATATTGTTGGTCTGGTTTTTGCGGTGCTGGGCCTGCTGAAAATCAAGGCACATGTTGAAAACCCGAGCCAGACACCGATAAAAGAGGGTGCGATTAAAATCCTGATTGCGGGCTGTCTGTTCAGCGTACCGGCAGTCGCTGAAGCGACACAGGATCTGCTGGGTACTTCCGGTACCGGTGTTGATGCGCAGAAAATGCAGAAAATCAGTACGTTTAACTCTGTTAAGTAATGAAGCGTATTCCATTAAATTTAGGAATTGCCCGTTCATCGGGCAATTCTTCTTCGGGAAAATTCGTCCGCACCGCGGGCGGGTCTGTGCTTACCCCGGAAATTCGCAAGGCGGTCTTTGACCGTGATAACAACACCTGTCATTGCTGTGGTTTTGCTGCGACCAAATACCAGGATATCCATTTTATTGACCATAATCGCCATAACTTGTCGATGGATAATCTGGCGACAGTTTGTATCTTTTGTCACCAGTGCTTTAATCTGGATATGGCCAGCACAATGCGGTCTGGGGTTTTAGTATGGCTTCCTGAAATTTCTCAGGCCGATCTTCATCATATTATGCGGGCTGTGTATGTCGCCCGTATTTCGCAGGGGCCAATGGCTGAAGCTGCCCGTGCCACACTTGATGCGCTAATGGCCCGTCGTGAAGAAGCGCGTCGTCGTATCCAGACGGATGATCCTTATGTTCTTTCGACGGTCTTGAAAGATTTTCTGACCAATCGGTACTATGCTGAACGCTCACCCAAAATAGAGGGCATTCGTCTGCTACCGCTTGATAGGCGCCTGATTCGCGAAACTGATCTGGAGTTTAATCAATTCCCTCAAATATTGGCCTACTGGCGTTCAAAAGAAGGCCCCTTTGGTGCAAAACCCCCTACCTTATGGACAACGCTTTATAAGGGTGCTTTGCGATCCACTTCCTGATTTCCCCCTTTTCTGGTTCATCGCAGGTTTTATATTTCCAAAATTGTTGTATAGTAGCTTGATATTAAAGCGAATCTTGAGTCAGAATGAATATTCTTGAAAAACTTCTATACCCTTTTCAAAAGGCATTGCGTCAGTCAATCGACAGCTTTATCCGGCTGGAGACTATTGATAGTGAGCATACTTTAGCCGCCAGTGATGGGTCTCTGGTGAGTTATTTGAAAGTGGATGGTTCGCGCCAGGTAATTGGCGAGGAGGAGTATAATTTTCTGGTTGACGCGGCCACGCTGAAACTGGGGGCAAAGTTTGACCGCCCTGGCCATGCCATGCAGATATATTTTGCCCGTGATCCAAATCGTATCCGCCCGCATCTTGATACGTTAATGCGTGAAACACGGGCAACTGCCCGCAATACCAGTCTTGAGGTCGAAGACCTTATTCAGGAAAAAATCAAAAATCTTTCTACTATCCTCAGCCACGAGGAATGTTATTTTGTTCTTTGGACGCGGCCGTCCTCCATGACAAAAAGCGAAATTGAGGCCACGCGGGTCGAAAAACAGGAACAGGCCAAGAAATGGGTCAATGCCCCTTATGGTCAGCAGCCCCTGGCGGGCATCGAATCGTTGCGGACACGACATAAGAGTTTAATCACTTCTATTCAGCAATCCTTAAATGAGCTCGGTATTCGGTCTGACCTGCTGGAGGTGCATGAGGCTTTGCGCGCCGTTCGCAGCAATATGTTTCCATCACGGAGCAGCGAGTCCTGGCGTGCTTGTTTGCCGGGTGATCCAATTCCGCCGCGCGCCCCGACATCGACAGTAGATTTATCGGACATTATCTGGCCTCCCTTGTCATCTCAACTCGCGGTTGGTGATGCCAAAATTATTGATGGGACAACGATTCAGTTAGGTGACATGAATTGGGCTGGTGCCGATATGACGCTGGGGCCGATGGAATCCATGCCGTTTCCTATGCTCCTCAGTCGCCTATACGAAGCAAAAGTACCCTTTCGTATCTCCTTTCTGATTGAGGGAGGGGGCGCGGAGGCAACGGCTTTTAAATCTCTGCTGGCGACCCTTATGAGCGTAACCAATGCTTTAAATCGCCAGATTAAATATTCACTTGAGGGCCTGGAGGCCATGGCGCGCAGCGAACCTGTCGTGCGTCTGCGTGTTTCTTTCGCCACTTGGGCCCCGAAAGAAGAAAAAACCCTGATTTATGACCGCGTGTCGATTCTGATGCAGTCGATTGAAAGCTGGGGGTACGTTCAAGTCAGCAATTCCTCAGGCGATCCGCTGGATGCTGTCATGTCGTCCGCGATGGGTATTCATTGCGGCGGCACGGCCCCGACGGCTATTGCACCAATGCGCGAGGTAATGAAGCTTATCCCATGGCAACGTCCATCAAGTCCATTTGTTTCCGGATCTATTTTGTTGCGCAGTCCGGATGGAAAAATCTGGCCGTACCAGACGGGGACAACCCTGACAACTACATGGTTCGATCTGATTTTCGCACAACCGGGTGCGGGTAAATCGGTATTGATGAATACGCTCAACCTAGGGACAATTCTGTCGCCAGGGATGAGCAAACTGCCTTTTGTGGCTATTATTGATATCGGACCATCGTCGTCGGGACTTGTTTCCTTGGTAAAAGAAGCATTGCCTATCGAACGTCAGGGCGAGTCGGCCTATTACCGCCTGCAGATGGCGCGTCAGTATGCCATTAACCCTTTTGACACGCAGCTTGGCTGCCGCTACCCGCTCCTAGATGAGCGCAGTTATCTGGTGGAGATGCTTGTGCTGCTTAGCACGCCGCCGGGCCATGACAAGCCGTATGATGGCATTCAGCAGCTTGCCGGTCTTGTTGTGGACGAGATGTATCGCTGGCGGGATGATAAAGTGGCGAATGCTGAACCGCGTCCTTATCTGCCGCGCTTAGACGCTGAAATTGACGATGCGATCCAGAAACATAATATCCATCTCCCCACCGACCCTTACTGGTGGGATGTGGTGGAGCGCCTGTTTGAATTAAATATGATTAGCGAGGCGATGCGCGCCCAGCGGCATGCCGTTCCGACGCTGAGCGATTCGATTACAGCATCACGCCGGCCACAGATCAGGACGCTCCTTGAAGAAACGTCGATTGGTTCGAGTTCTGAATCCATTATCAGCGCGTTCGAGCGCATGATTACGTCGGCCATACGCGAATACCCGATTCTGTCGTCGGTAACGCAGTTTGATATAGCGGGTGCCCGTGTCTGTTCCCTTGATTTGATGGACGTGTCGCCTCAGGGGGATGACGGCGCAGATCGCCAGACAGCTATCATGTATATGCTGGCACGCAACGCGATGGTGCGGAACTGGTGGGTTGGACCTGAATCCCTGCAATATATTCCAGAAAAATACCGAACTTATCATGAACTGAAGCTGCAGGACCTGGCAGAAACGCCAAAACGCCTATGTTATGATGAATTCCACCGCACCAGTTCATCTTCTTCGGTGCGCGCTCAGGTCGTCAGGGATGTCCGGGAAGGGCGTAAGCGCGGGGTACAAATTGTTCTGGCATCCCAGTTGCTGGACGACTTTGATGATGACATGGTTGATTTGGCTACTGGCGTCTGGGTTCTGGGTACTGCGGTGTCGGATAAGGCTGTTGATGACATTAAAGACCGTTTCGGTTTGACGGCTACAGCGCGCAATATAATCCGGTATCGATTGACCGGTCCGCGGGCTGGCGGGGCTCCCGCCTTGCTTATTCTTGGTACGAACGAGGGGCGCTATGAACAGCACCTTATCAATACGCTGGGTCCGATCGAGCTTTGGGCTTTCGCGACCTCGGTTGAGGATGTAATTATTCGTAATCGGCTTTATGCTAAATTTGGGGCCGGACGTGCCCGTCAGCTCCTGGCGGTATCTTTTCCCGGTGGCAGCGCGCGTAATGAAATAAAGCGCCGTGTTATGGCGAAATCATCGGATGGCGGCGAGTCCCGTGCAGCGGCCGTAAGCGCAGTTATTGATGAGATTGTTAACGAAATAATCGATACGTATAATAAACAAGCTTTGGCTGGGGCGTAGTATGGCGAAGAAACCATCACCGCCAATCATAGAGAAAACCGAAGAAGAACTAGCGCTGGAGCTTAAAAAGAAAAAGAAGAAAAGCCGGCGGATGAAAATAGGCGCCGGCATATTCGTTTTCCTGTTCATTTTTATCGGAATGCAGCCGCGTATGGGATCTATCCAATATGGCATCTGCAAAGTCTTTGTCGAGTTGAACGAACCCTATCCCTCCGAGATCAAAATTCTGGCTGTTGAAGATTATACGCAGGTGGTACGCATATATTATTCAAGTATTGGCATTTCCGGCGAACAAAAATCAAACTCAATTGATTGTGCCTTTAATGTGGATGAAGCCGGGAATGTTTCGCCGGAACTGAAGGCCGTTAATATTAATGGAAAAAAACCATATGAAGCCGAGAAGCCAGAGTATATCAAGCGATTTAATATGGGGGTTCAGGCAATAGTTGATAATCCGCCTGACCTGGCTCTTCCAGACTATGATCTGGGTAATATTGCCGGCTACCGGGATATGGTGTTCAAGTCGGTTGAGTAAGCTGGTGGCGGAACCAGGTTGTCTGACGTTTCGCGTAGTGACGCGTTTCACTCTTCGCCAGATAAATGGCGCTTTCCAGATCGATGTTTCCGCGCAGATAGTCCTGTAACGGCTTAAATCCCAGGGCATGAGTAAGGGCGGCATCAATCTCCACTTTTCCAGCCATAATATCCTCATCAAACGCACGGACTTCCTCCAGCGCCCCATTTTTTATCATCATATCAAAACGCCGATCGCAGCGCCGATAAAGGTCATCTCGTTCGGGCATTATCAGTTGAATATCAAATTTCAGGTCAGGGTCGACAGGGATGGGTGGAAGCTCCTGCCAGTATGAAAGCGGTTTTCCTGTTCCCATGAAAACTTCCATTGCCCGCACCAGGCGCTGTGGATTATGGCGGTCGATTTTTGCCGCAATAATGGGGTCGGCCCTTTGCAATTCAGCGAAGAATTCTACCAGACCGATTTTATCAAACAGGTCCTGCGCCAGAACGCGCACCGCAGGAGATATTTGCGGTATGGGTGACAAGCCTTCCATCAATGTCTTCAGGTAAAATCCTGTGCCACCGACTATAATAGGCTTTTTTCCTGCGGCAAAAGCTTTGCTAATTTCCTGCTGCGCCAGTTTAGCCCAGTCCATAGCAGTTATGGATTGGTTGGGTTTCAGTACGCCATAAAGCGAATGGGGGGCTAAATCTTGTTCTGCGGCTGATGGCGTGGCCGTCAGAATTGGCAACGAGTTATATATCTGGAGGGAGTCGGCATTTATAATCACCCCCTGTTCGCGCTGGGCCAGATCGAGCGCCAGCGCAGATTTGCCGCTAGCGGTCGGTCCGGCGACAACCCGAACGGGGCATAAGCAATCATTCATCTATTTCTTGGCCGGTTCTTTGCTGTCGGATTTCTTAAACTTCAACCCAACGAAGCGTACATCGCCCTGTCCCTGATTATCGACCAGAAGTAAGACGGATTCCTTTCCGGCTTTGCGCGCTTCGGCCACCAGTTGTTCAGCCTTGGCAGTATCAGGCACCGGGGTCTGGTTGATCTCTAGTATAACGTCACCAGCCGTCAGCCCTTTATCGAGCGATTCGGACATTGAGGCCATTTTGGTGACAACAATACCTTTTACATCTTCAGGAATATTGTAGGTCTGACGCAGAGTCGGGGAGATGTTGGCCACGGAAACGCCCAGACCATCAAGCTCGACTGCTTTGCTGCCGTATGGATCGGTGGTTTTTTTGCTGCCTGTTTCGATTTTGCCGTCGCTTTCGGCCTTTTCGAGTTCGCCAACCTGGATATTCATCGCCACGATTTTACCATCGCGCCAGACGCTGACGGGTACCTCTTTACCAATCGGTGTTTCTGCCACAATGCGCGGGAGCTGGCGCATACCATCAAGGCTTTGGCCATTAAATTCCAGTATCACGTCACCTGCCTTTAATTTGGCATCTTCAGCGGGGCCACCCGGCGTTATGCTGGCAATTAGCGCACCTTTCACGCCTTTCAGACCCAGACTATCAGCAATATCTTTTGTTACCGTCTGGATTTTAACACCAATCCAGCCGCGGCGAGTTTTTCCATACTGGGCCAGTTGGTCGATGATAGGCTTTGCCAGATTAGACGGAACTGCGAACCCGATACCCACGGACCCACCGGAGGGTGAATAGATGGCGGTATTAATACCAATGACTTCGCCTTTCAGATTAAACATGGGGCCACCAGAGTTACCACGGTTGATGGATGCATCGGTCTGAATAAAATCGTCATAGGGGCCTGCGCTGATGTCACGTTTGCGTGCGGAAATAATCCCGGCGGTGACAGTCCCTCCCAGACCGAATGGATTGCCGATCGCCACTACCCAGTCACCGACACGCATGGAATCACTATTGCCAAAGGATACGGCAGTCAGCTTGTGGCCGTCATTTTTAATTTTCAACAGGGCGAGATCGGTCTTCTCATCCTTGCCGACAATCTCGGCATCCAGCACGGTGTTGTCAGACAGGGTTACGCGCACTTCGTCGGCATCTTTAATCACGTGGTTATTGGTGACTACCAGGCCTTTACCGGCATCAATAATAAAGCCAGAACCAAGGGATGTGACCGGGGTGTTGTTAGGCATTCCCATGCCGCCATTACCTTGGCCGTCCATGCCATACTGGCGCCCCATAAAATCCTTGAAGAATTGTTCAAACGGCGAACCAGGTGGCAGTTCCGGCATATCGGGCATATTCTCCGGCATGGCGTCCGGCCCTTGTTCCACCACTTTTTGGGTTGAAGAAATATTGACGACCGCTGGAGAAAGTTTTTCAGACAGGTCGGCAAAACTCGCAGGAGCATTATTCAGCGGCAGGGCAGGTACAGTAACCACTGGATCGGCCACAGCCGGAACAATCGTCAGCAGGGACAGAACACAAAGACCAAGGGGTAATTTATACATAACAATACCTTTTGCGAGTAAATAATAATTAGAAAGTAAAGAGTCACGCTGGCACGGTCAATTCCCGCGCTGGAATTTTTTAGCTGAACCGTTCACGAAAAATAGGACATCAAAATCTCGTGATAGGTTCGGGTCAAATCTTCCAGATCCTTTATAGATGCATGTTCGTCAACCTTATGAATACTGGCATTTAGCAACCCATATTCCACCACCGGGCAATGTTGCGCTATAAAACGGGCATCGGAGGTTCCGCCCCCCGTATCATGATGCGGTTTTATCCCGGAAATTTTCTCAACGGCGTTGCTGACCAATGTCCGCCATGGGCTGCCTGGGGTTAGAAAGCATGGAGCATTGCTGCGGGTTTCAAGCATGTAATCGGTATGAACCTTGTTCAGGATATGGCGCAGATGCGTATCCAATGTTTCTTTGGTCCAGTTATCGTTAAAGCGCATATTGAATTTAGCTTCGATGCGTGCCGGGATAACATTTGAGGCCATATTGCCGACATCGACCGAGGTGAAAGCAAGATGTGTCGGTGGAAATTCTGCCGTACCGTCATCAAATTTTTCTGCGATCAGGACATTCAGCAAAGGCACCATGAGTGGAATAGGATTACGGGCGCGTTCCGGATAGGCGCTATGGCCTTGAATACCCTCAACCATCAAACGGCCGGTCAGCGAACCACGCCGTCCGACGCGCATTGTGTCACCCAGACGATTTATATTACTGGGTTCGCCTACCAGGGCGACATCTGGCATTTGGCCATTCTTGAGCATCCAGTCGATAACTTTAACAGTTCCGTTAATGGAGGCGGCTTCTTCATCACCGGTCAGCAGAAACGAAATCGACCCCCCAAAGTCTGGCTTAGCATGGAGGAAGCGCGATACAGCTGCAGCAAAGGCTGCGTTTCCACCTTTCATGTCGGCGACGCCACGTCCATAGAGAAGGCCATTGCGAATTTCCGGTTTAAAAGGCGGAGACGTCCAGTCGGCGTCGCGCCCTGCAGGCACGACATCCGTATGACCCATATAACATAAATGAGGCCCCCCGCTACCCAGACGAGCAAATATGTTGTCGATGGACGCGGTACCATCCTCGTCAAAACGCAGGCGGGTAATAGTAAAACCCATACTGGTCAGGGCATTCGCCATGACATCCAGCGCGCCATCATCCGCGGGTGTCACACTTTGGCAGGCCACGGAATCCATTGTCAGTTGGACGGGGTCAATTAGCGTCATGCTAATCACGCAACAGATCGTTGATGGATGTTTTGCTGCGTGTCTGCGCATCGACACGCTTGACGATAACAGCACAGGCCAATCCCGGACCCGGCGTGCCGTCCGGCAAAGATTTGCCTGGCAGGGTGCCCGGCACAACAACGGAATAAGCTGGCACACGACCTTTAAATACTTCACCGGTTTCGCGGTCGATGATTTTGGTGGAGGCACCGAGGAAAACGCCCATGCTCAGCACAGCACCTTCTTCGACAATAACACCTTCGGCTACTTCAGACCGGGCGCCAATAAATACGTTGTCTTCAATAATGACCGGGCTGGCCTGCAACGGTTCCAGTACGCCGCCAATACCCACGCCGCCGGAAATGTGGCAGTTCTTGCCGATCTGGGCGCAGGATCCGACGGTCGACCAGGTATCGATCATTGTGCCGCTATCGACATAGGCGCCAATATTCACAAAAGAGGGCATCAACACCACGCCGGGGGCTATATACGCGCCATGGCGTACAACCGATCCCGGGACTGCGCGATATCCAGCGTCAGAAAACGCCTGATCCGGCCAGCCAGCGGTTTTTAGCGGGACTTTGTCCCACCAGCCATCACCCATGCGGGTATTTGGGTTCAAGCGGAATGAGAGCAATACTGCTTTTTTTAACCATTCCTGCGTGGACCAGCCATTGGCAGTTTTGGTGGCAATACGTGTGGCACCGCTGCTCAGGTCGCGGAGTACGGATTCAACGGCTTGGCGGATGTCACCAGTTGTTGTTGGGGAAATATCGGCCCGTTTATCCCAGGCTGCCTCAATAATGGGTTGAAAATCGGTCATAGTTCTCGTTACCTGTAATTTATGCATGGAAATCCTTTTGCAAACCGCAAAAAAGAACTATGTCTGTTGTAACATGAAGGAATGGGCTGTGAAGGGCTATTTTACTATATTGACGGTTTTATTTTCTCTGATGCCGGGCATCTGCGTGGCCGGGAATATGCGCACCATGACTTATGACGTTTATGCAGGGGGTATTCACGCCTTGGACGCCAAGCTGGTGATGCAGCAGTCGGGAACAAACTACGCAGTAAGCCTGACATCCTCCACCCATGGAATGCTAGGTAAGCTCGCCCCGTGGTCGGGCGGGTTTGAAAGCAAAGGTGTTCTTGCATCCAAGGGGGTGGCCGACCCCACACGCCACCAGTCGCGTTCTAAATGGAAAGGCACGACTGAAACCAAGACATATACCTATAACGGCAAAGGCAAATTTGTCAGTTACAAAGTCACCGAAGGTGACAGGGATAAAACCCCGGAGAAGGTTGATGTCTCTCTGACTGCAGGATCCACCGATCTGCTGTCGGCCACGCTGACTATGATGCAACAGATACCACAGAGTGGTGTATGCGCGGGTGACAGTCTGATTTTCGACGGCGACCGAAATTACCACCTATTATTTAAAAATTCCCAGCCGGAAAAACTGGCCAAAAGCAAATACAACATGTTCGATGGCCCGGCTATTTCATGCACTGTGGAAATCAAACCGGAAAAAGGTAAGTGGAAAAAAAAGCCACGCGGCTGGCTGACCATTCAGGAACAGGGGCGTCAGACAGGGGCATTGCCGACCGTCTGGTTCGGGCGGGTGGATAATGGCAAAGGGCCTTATATTCCCGTGAAAATTCGCGTAAAAACAAGTTATGGCATATTGTTTATGCATCTGACCTCCTATAAGTTAAGTCCCAGCAAATAAGGCTTTTTTGCTGTAATGCGGCGCAATACTCTGTGACTTGAGCGCCAAAAAGGAATAGGCAAACTGGACAATAATGACATCACTGCGGAAAAAAGAATCATCCATGACTTCCCCTAAGTTACAAACATCCGATGAACTGACCGTCGTTATCATGGCGGCGGGTAAAGGTACGCGCATGAAATCTGCGACACCCAAAGTGCTGCACAAAATCGGTGGCCGGTCGATGATTGGGCACATAGTCGATGCGGCTCAGATGCTGGGCCCTAAACAGATTATTGTCGTGCTGGCGCCCGGAATGGATGATGTGGCTGCCGAAGTTGCGCCCCATAAAATTGCCATTCAGGCAGAACAGAAGGGTACGGCGGATGCCCTGCGCGCTGCTGTGGCTACGATACCCGATTTCAAAGGCAAGATACTGGTTCTGAATGGTGATGTGCCGCTGATACAGGCAGCGACACTCAGCCATTTGCTTAACCATCATAAACAGGGTGAAGGCTTTGGCGCGACGGTACTGGCGATGGCGGCCCCGGACCCAACAGGGTATGGCCGCATCTTTCAGAATGCCGATGGCACACTGAAAAAAATTGTTGAAGAAAAAGACGCAACCCCGGATGAACGGGCTGTTCGCCTGTGTTCCAGCGGGGTACTGGTGCTGGAGGGTGATGGGCTTCTGGGTCGTCTGCAACGCATTCAGCCGAACAACAAACAGGGCGAATATTATCTGGTTGATTTGCCGGCTATTCTGCAGGAAGATGGGCTGGCAACCGGCGTGGCGCGGGGCGACTATTACGATCTGCGTGGAGTCAATTCACGCGCACAGCTGGCGGAACTGGAAATGGCGTGGCAGCACCGCCAGCGTCTCCGTCACATGGATAATGGTGTGACCCTTCTTGACCCCAATACGACCTATTTTTCGGCGGATACCGTTATTGGTTCCGATACTACAATCGGCCCATCAGTTGTTTTTGGTCCACGGGTAATTATCGACAGTCATGTGGAGATCAAGGCATTCAGCCATATCGAAGGGGCGCATATCAAAACAGGCGCTTCAATCGGGCCGTTCGCCCGTATCCGGCCAACAACCGTGATTGATGCCCATGCCAAAATCGGCAATTTCGTCGAGGTCAAAAACTCGCATATCCATGAAGGCGCAAAAGCCAATCATTTGGCTTATATCGGTGATGCTGAATTAGGGCAGCATAGTAATTTCGGCTGTGGCGCTATCACCGTCAATTATGATGGGAAAGTGAAATCCAAAACTATTATTGGCGATCATGTGATGGTTGGGTCGAACGCGTCACTTATTGCGCCCGTTGAAATCGCCGATGGAGCTTATGTCGCTGCAGGCAGCATTGTGACACAGAACGTGCCGATCGATACATTGGTTGTCGGGCGTGCCAAGCAGGTGAATATGCCGGGTAAAGCCAAAGGTCGTATGAAAGACGATCATTAAAAAAGATAAGCAGGAGAAAATTATGTGTGGGATTGTCGGAATTATTTCATCCAAGAATGTCGTGCCAATGCTGGTGGAAGGTCTGAAACGCCTTGAATACCGGGGATATGACTCGGCGGGCGTGGCGACGCTCGTTGATGGTAATATCGCCCGTGCCCGTGCCGAAGGCAAACTGGTCAATCTGGAGGAGCGTCTGAAGTCGCAACCTCTGGCCGGGCATATCGGCATCGGTCATACACGCTGGGCAACGCATGGCGAACCGAATGAACGCAACGCGCACCCTCATGCCACGGCCAATGTCGCTGTCGTGCATAACGGTATTATCGAGAACTATGCCGAACTGAAAGAAGAACTGCAGCAGCATCAGGTACGGTTTGAAACTGAAACCGATACCGAAGTTATCGCCCAACTGGCCGATCACTATATTAAGCAAGGGGAAACACCAGAAAACGCGGCGCATAAGACGTTTGACCGTTTGCGTGGCGCGTTCTCGGTCGTGATCATGTTCAAAGGTGAAGAGAAAATGCTGATCGCTGCGCGTCAGGGAACGCCACTGGCGATTGGTTATGGCGAGGGTGAAATGTTTATCGCATCCGATTCCTATGCTTTGTCGCCGCTGACCCGCAAAATCAGTTTTCTGGAAGACGGTGACCGCCTGATCGTTACCAATGATAATGCACGTATCGTCAACGCGAAACGCAAACCTGTAGAGCGCGCCATTCGTATGTCGGCCCAATCCGGCACGACAACCGGTAAAGGGGAATACCGGCATTTTATGCTGAAAGAAATTTACGAACAGCCATCGGTTATTGCAGACACGCTGAACACCTTTGTGAATCCGGCTACGGGACATGTGTCATTGCCAAATGAAGTCCTGGAGGCCTTGCTGCGAGCCCCGCGCATCACACTGATTGCCTGTGGTACGGCCTATTATGCCTGCTGCGTGGCCAAATACTGGTTGGAAACTATTGCCCGCGTTCCGTGCGAAGTGGATGTGGCGTCCGAGTTCCGTTACCGTGAGGCCCCTATGCCGGCTGATGGTCTTGCCATTTTTGTTTCGCAGTCAGGTGAAACGCTCGATACGCTTGAAGCGCTTCGTTACTGTAAACGTGAGCGTCAGATGTGTCTGTCAATTGTCAATACAATTGAAAGCACGATTGAACGTGAATCGCATCTGTGTCTGCACACGCTCGCGGGGCCGGAAATCGGTGTGGCATCGACCAAGGCATTCACCACGCAATTGACTACACTCGCTTGTGTGGCGTTGGCCTTGGCGGCAGCCAAGGGCGTTGTTACTGCGGCGCAGGAAGCTGAACTGGCCTATGAGCTGCGGACTCTTCCAAAGCTGGCGAGCGCAATCCTCAGTCATGATAATGAGATTAAAGAGATTGCCAAATCCGTCGCGGAGGCGCGCGATGTGCTGTATCTGGCGCGGGGTGCCTTATACCCGCTGGCCTTGGAAGGTGCGCTGAAGCTCAAGGAAATTTCCTATATTCACGCCGAAGGCTATGCGGCAGGGGAAATGAAACATGGTCCGATTGCGCTAATTGATGACTCGGTTCCTGTCGTTGTTCTTGCGCCGTCTGATAAATTGTTTGAAAAAACCGCGTCGAATATTCAGGAGACCGTGGCCCGTGGCGGCAAGGTTCTGTTATTCACCGATGCTGCTGGTGCTAAAACCCTTCAGGGTGTGGCTACATGGACGGTGACAATTGCCGATGTGCATTCTTTCGTCAGCCCGATTCTCTATGCTCTGCCAATCCAACTGCTGGCCTATCACGCTGCTGTGGCCAAAGGCACGGATGTTGATCAGCCACGTAACCTCGCTAAATCCGTCACGGTAGAATAAATGTCCTGTTCCTGCATGTCGTTTTCACCGGTCAGCCGCCTGTGGTGGTTATGGCTTCCCATCGTTATGATGGTTATTCAAATTATTATCGAACTCACCTGTTCGCCGGAAATCAAGGAATTCTTGCTGGCTGAGGGCGGGGCTCATGAAAACCTGCAGGCTTTTTTCATGGTTGTCGGCTGTGGTTTGGCTATTCCGCTGTTCCGCTATGCAAATGGCATCTGGATGAAACTCTGGGTCGGATTGATGGTGCTGGGCTCATTTTATGTGGCTGGTGAGGAACTTAGCTGGGGGCAGTGGATATTTTACTGGACGACTCCGGCGGAATGGGCGCAGATAAATGACCAGAATGAGACCAATCTGCATAATGTATCTGACTGGCTGGACCAGAAACCCCTGATTATTCTTCAGTTTGGTGTGCTGGTTGGGGGATTGATAATTCCGGCTTTGCTCAAATGGAAGCCATCTGTTTTGCCACCACGCTTTGCCCAGATTTACGCGACGCCCATTATTGTACCGACAGCCATTATCTGTTTTATCCTAAAGACCATCGATACGGCGAATGATAATCTCGATATGTTGCGCTTTTTCTGGCGTATTAATGAAGTATATGAATTGTACCTCTATTACTTCATCTTCCTGTACATCATTATCCTGCGTGATCGGCTTAAGTCTCAGGCACAGCCGTCGGCTGCATAGGGGTTTTATCCTGGCGCACGGTGATGAACCGTTGCGTCAGCGGGATTTCAATATTTTCCCGCTCAAATGCTATTTTCAGGCGGCGGTTATACTCCCGCCCGGCATTCCATTGCTTACCCGGTAATGTTTTGATCCGGGCCTTAATAGTGACTGCGCTTTCGCCAAATTTATCCAGGCCAATAATTTCCAGTGGTTCCAGAATATTCGGGGCGAAGGCCGCATCACTGCGCAGGTCATTATCAACTCCCTGCATCACCTTGATAACGTGATCCGTATCCTCGCTGTAGGCGACATTAATGTCCATGACATAAAAGCTGAAATCTTTCGTCAGATTCTGAATGGTTGTGATCTGGCTATATGGAATAGTATATACTGTTCCGCTCATGTCCCGGAGCTGCACCTTACGGAGGGTTATTTTTTCGACCACGCCGGACGCGCCACCAAGATTGGCCACGTCACCGACGCGAATCAGGTCTTCCAGCACGATAGTGAAACCTGCCAGAAAATCTTTGACGATATTCTGCGCTCCGAAGCCGACGGCGACGCCAATAACGCCAGCCCCGGCTATCAGTGGCCCAACATCAATCCCCAGTTCGGACAGCAGAATAAGACCGAATAAAAGCGCGAACACGGACATGATTATATTACGGACGATAGGCATCAGTGTTTTTACCCGTGTCTGGTTCTGGTCGTCGGCCTGTTTAAGCAGATAGGCGAGATAGACACCGATTCCTTCCCAGATAAGGGCGGCCAGAAATGCCACAAACAGGAAGGTCACAAGGGTTGACATGGCGCGGCGCATAAATTCGCCTTCAAAAAAATTGTCAATAACGACAATGTCCCAGATTTTGCCGATAGTATAAACGCCCAGTCCCAGAATGGCGATACGCAGAACAAACTGAACAACTTTGGTATAAAGACCGAAACGGGTCAGGCGCAGTCCGATGCGTTCGGACATGTGGTTTACAAAATTTAATATACGTGCCGTCAGGCGGCGAACCCCGAGGTAAAAACCCAGGGCAAACAGAACAACGAAAGTGGTGCCGATGATCTGGTGGACGAGGGAAGAAGAAAGTGCGTAGCGTTGCAGGAAGTTTTCGTATGAATCGATGAATTTCCCCAGGGATGAGCGTAATCCCATTTGTTCGGTCAGCGGGGCGATGGAGTTTTCCAAGTTTCCCGCCTCTTTTTTGTTTTGCTGCTCAAGCAGGACTTTTAAATCTCTGATCAGGTCGTTGCGTGCTGTTTCGCTTTCCAGCGTTTCGACCAGATGCCGGATATCCTCTTCCTGAATTTTTTCGTTCTTAGAAGATGTGCCAGGTAAAGTCTGGGCTTGCACGGCTATAGGGAACAGGAAAATCAGGTAAACGGTAAAAATCTTTATGTATCTCATCATGTTAGAACTATAATCCCATATTCAATTGTGGCAAAGGCTTGTGTTGCAGGTGGAAAGTTTTTAATCTTGCTGCATGACCGATACAACTAACCAACCAAAACCGTCTTTGTTTCTTGTCGTTGCTATGGCGCGAAATCGTGTCATCGGGAAAGGAAACGATTTGCCGTGGCATATTCCTGAAGACCTGAAGCGGTTTAAGGCGTTAACGATGGGGAAACCCGTTATTCTGGGCCGCAAGACATTTGACTCGATTGTTGCCCGGCTGGGTAAATCTTTACCCGGTCGCCCGCATTATGTGGTGACACGGGGCGGAGTGGCGGGGAACTGGGATGATGTCAAACAATGTGCAAGTCTTGAGAATGCTGTAGCACAGGCGCGTACAGACTATCCCGATCAGGATATCGCGATTATCGGTGGGGCCAGCATTTATCAGGAGGCGGTCAATCTGGTAGATATGATGTACCTGACGATTGTTGACACCGAGATAGACGGGGATGCATTTTTTCCGGATTTCAACGCTGATGACTGGGAAGAAACTGCGCGGGAACAGGTAGAAAATGCTGCAATCCGTTTTGAAACCGTGACTTTGGTTAGAAAATAACAAATTTAACACTATTTTCATAAAATAAGTGCAGACTATCCCTAGGATTAACCAAACAAGGGATGTGTGTCATGGGTTGGGATTTAGGCAAGGCGATCAAAGATGCTGCTAAAGGTGCGGTTCAACAAGGAGTCGATCAAATTAAGCGTGGCGCGGAAGGGGCGACGCGCGACGCGGTTCAAAAACCGATAAATGATGCCGTGAACGGGGCGCGCGATCACGCTCAGGGAGCCATTCAAGGCGTTATTTCCGGTCAGTTCTCTAATGCAGCGGGCTTACTTGATAAAGCCAAATTGACTGCAGCGATGGCTGCTTTGCCGGAAAATATTGATCCACGCAAGAGCCCGGCAATGACTGCCTTAATTGAAAAATCATTAGGCACCGTGGGCGCACGTGGGGCAAGTGCAAATGGCAGCCTCGACGCGAATGATCTGAAAGCTATGAATCAGTTTCTCGCGCAGCAGGGCAGTAAGCCTATTCAAGGCTGGGAAGATCTGAAACGCGATGATTTAAAACGCTTGATTGAGCAAACATCTGCGCGCGACCCAAGACAGGCAGCTCAAGCTTTAAGTGGCCTTGATGGCGCGGTAAGTGAGTTGAAAGAAGCGTATAGTGTGGCTGATAACGCCGCACAAAACCCTGGTGCTGCGTTGCGCCGAGGAGCTGAGGCAGCTGCAAGCACAGCTGGAAGCATATGGGATCGCGTTAGATCTAACATACCGAAAGCTGATCCAAACGCCCCGGCCCCTCAAGACCCGGCGATGCGCTAGTAATAAAAAAGGGGCCAGACGGCCCCTTTTTATTTCAGGAATTTATCAAGCCGGGTGAGCGCGTCTTCCAATACCTGCGGGGATGCGGCAAAACACAGGCGCAAATAATCATTGAATCCGCTGCCGAACGCACCGCCGGGGGCAAGGCTGACTCCTGCGTCATCAATCAAGCGGCGGGCCAAGGCATAGGAATCAGACTCGCCCTTCACGCGGATAAACGCATAAAAAGCGGTTGTTGGCACGGCCATGTCGATACGGTCAAAGTTTTGCCAGTGATTCATGACCAGTTGCAGGTTATTCTTCCAGAGGGTTTTCTGTTCCTGCAGGAAGCACTCGCCATGACGAAGCGCCGCAATCCCGGCATGTTGCACAAAGGTCGGCGATCCCATGTTTTCGTATAGAATAAGATCACGGATTTTATCTTCGGAATCACGCGGACCAATCAGCCAGCCAAGACGCCAGCCAGTCATGGCCCAGGTTTTAGAAAAGCTGTTGACCACATATAACTGGTCGTCGTCTTCAGCATAATCAAGGAAGCTTGGCGCGCGGGATGTATCATGCGGGGTGCGACCATACACCTCGTCGGCGATAATCCAGATGCCGCGGTCACGTGCGAAATCCAATACTGTTTTGATGTCCTCGCCCGACATGACCCAACCGGTTGGATTATTCGGTGTCACCAGCATAATGGCCTTGGTTGCGGATGTACAGCTGTCGAACAGGCGGTCCAGATCGAGGCGCCATTGACCGTCGCGCAGTTCCATCGGTACATCGCGGATGGTGCCGCCTGCAAGTTCGGTAATCCCGATCAGATTTTTCCAAATAGGTGTGACGGCCACGACTTCATCGCCGTCTTCCAGAATGGACAGCAGAGCAAAATGCACGGCATTGGTCCCCGATGTTGTAACAGAAATTCGTCCGGTCGGAATGTTATGGCCATAAACCCGCGCCATATAAGTGGCAATTTCCTGCCGCAATTCCATCAGCCCCGCACCTGCGCCATAGAATGTTTTCCCATCAGTCAGCGCCTGTGTGGCGGCATCGCAAATAAAAGAGGGTGTCGGCAGTGACCCCTCGCCCTGTGCCAGGGAAATGCATCCGGGACGGGATTTGCCGTAGCGGAGAAGTTCCGCCGCATGGTTGGCGGTCATCTTCTGGAAGAAATGACGGTAGGTGTGCTGAATGATAGGGGGCTGGTTGTGTTGCATAATGGTACTCAAATTCGGGGTATTTTGTGAAAAATGGACATACATAAAAAGGGCCCTTTTGTCTTGTTTTATTTCGGGTTTCGGAAGTAATTAGGTGCCAGGGCACGAATGTGGGGGAGTGTTCTGAAATATGCGGGCTCAACCCGCTGCGCAAGCGCATGCGGCTGCTGCGGCAGCGGCAAAGAATGGGATAAAGCTGGTGGGCAGCATCAACATAAAATAAATGCTAACGCGAATCGATGCCGGCTGACAAATAAAATCTGGCTGAAACTCTGGGATTTCATGAAAATTACTCCTAAAGTATATGAGCTAAATATAATGTAATTATGACAAATTATGGCAAATGCGCCCCATAAAATTGACATAATAATTTGGCATACTTAAAGAATAGGGAGCGACAGAACACACACTGAAAGGCCCTATACCTCAGACACCATAGACCGACCACACACTTGAAGCCCGATGTCAGCCTCCTCCTGACATCGGGTCTTTGGTTTCAGGGGCCACTGTTTTTGCGGCCATCATGCCGGATTATCTTTTTCCTTTGCAGAGGTGATTGACTCGCTCGTATTCGCTCAGGGAGTCGACCTTCTGTTGACGCGCTTTGCGCTCCGCAGACATTTGATTTGTGACTTGCTTCAAAATGGACTGCATCCGTGACTTCATCTGGCTGGCGATGGCCGGTTCCTGGGATACGGGCACAGGCCCATAAATGCGCCGTGATGAAATCTCTTCCTTAATCGCATTCCCCAGGATACCGGCATATTTATTGACGATCTCGCGGTCCACGATGACGTGTTGCTGTTCATGCGCTAGAATAGCATTGTGCATGCAGCTATCCTTCGGAAATTCGCGGGCAACATAGATAGTCGGGTTGATATGAATGCTTACATCCACGCTGGTATACCAGTAACAGACCTGACCAGTGCTCCGATTAGTGAGCGTCCCGAATTTCATTTGCTGTTCAGTTTCGATACCGCCTTTCATCAATCCGCCAACATCCGTAATCACATTATTGCCATAGGGGTTGATGGTATCTACAGAAAATCCGTTCAGCTCTTTCTCTGACAGATTGAAATTATAAGATATACGGTCTGTGAAAGGGCTGATGGTAATGACAGGGGCCGAATCCGGATTGCACCAGTTCCCCGCCGCATGGACCGGGCTGAGGAAAGCAAAAAACAAAAGAACTGGGAAAAAGAAGTATTTTCGGGTCATTTCTCCACTATAAGAGCAGAAAATTAACAATTTGTCAGTAAAGGGAAGGCAATGTATGATAACTGAAGTTTTAGAAGACGGAGTCTAATTTATGTCTATTCTCATTTCCTTGATAAGCCTTGCGCTGAATATTTATACTTTCATCATCGTGTTGCATGTTGCGGTGACCTGGCTTGTTGTATTCAAGGTTCTCGATATTGAGAATCCACAGGCCTATAATCTGGTCCAGTTGCTCAAAAAAGCGACGGACCCGGTCATTAAACCGATTCAGAAATACGTCCCGCCCATTGGTGGTATCGACTTAACCCCGATCGTTGCCCTGATCGGTCTGCAGGTTATTGCCCGCATTATTATCGGGCTCCTCGCCGAGATCGCCTATTAAAGCTTTCTGGGATTCACTGGAATTTGCAGGAACCGGCATTGCCGGTTCTTCGCTTTTCGGCGATGATTTTTCTTCTGCCTCGGCGAGGGTTTCAGCATAAATGTTGCGCTGGCGTGGCGTAGGGCGCAGACCAGAGTAACATAGCCACGCCCAGCCCCCCATGCAAAGGGAGGAAAGAAGCAGAATGATCGTCCAGGTGCCGGTCATGGATCCGATATCAAACTGGCGGTCCTCGATTTCATCCTGTACACATTCAGCCATTTCCTTGCCATTCAGGTCAAGATAGGCCCGCGACGGGTCCAGACGGACATCAATGCGGTTCCCAGTCAGTGGCCCGTCGAACCGCAATACATCGGTGGTTTGCAGCCAGGAACCAATCTGGGCCTGTTTGCAGCCATCAAGCAGATCGCGTTCCAGTGAATGGGGGGCGCAATCTGCAACCATTTTAGCGTAATTCTGGACAGGTTCATTATAACGTTTGCGGATGGAATCCAAGCGACCGATCTGATACTGCCCGGCGATCCAGGTGCCGATTGTCGCCACCATTAACACCGCAGCAAAAAATGCCCATAAACGCCAGCGTCCGGCAGGATGGGTGTCCAGAGTGAAGAAATGCGGGTAACGGCTTAAATTCATGTTCCAGCCCTAGCATATTCCCTGCTGCAAATTAAGGGGAATCTGCTCAAAATCAGCTGTTTATCTTGTCATTTCGATCTTGGGCGTATAAAGACAGGGAAAGGTGATGATCCATGACGCATATAGCCCAGAAAATCGACGGTAAAAGCATTTCAGCGCAATTAATGGCCGATATTGCGGCGGAAATCGGGCAATTGGCCCGCCCGCCTGGTCTGGCTGTTATTCTGGTTGGGGATGATCCGGCCAGCCATGTCTATGTGGCGAATAAAATCAAAGCCTGTGAAAAAACCGGAATCAGGTCGATTGAAAAACGTCTGCCTGTTACGGCTACTCACAATGATATTGCTAATGTTATCTCAGAACTGAATGACGACCCGGATATTGACGGTATTTTGATGCAGCTTCCGTTACCGGCGGGACTTGATTCCGATCCGCTGGTGCAGATGATTTCCCCGACGAAAGATGTTGACGGGTTGACCTTTACCAATGTCGGGCGTTTGGTCGCCGGGATGCCGGGGCTGGTGCCCTGTACGCCGCAGGGGTCGCTCATGTTAATTAAAAGCGTCATGCCGGACCTAAGCGGCAAGCATGCCGTGGTAATCGGTCGCTCGCTCTTGTTTGGGAAACCAATGGCGCAATTGCTTCTGGCTGAAAACTGCACGGTGACAACGGCGCATTCCCGGACGGTGGATTTGCCATCCATTTGCCGTCAGGCCGATATTCTGGTTGCGGCGGTTGGGCGTCCGCGCATGGTGAAAGGTGACTGGATAAAGCCAGGTGCTGTTGTTATCGACGTAGGCGTTAACCGATTGGATACTGGCAAACTCTGCGGGGATGTCGATTTTGAAACGGCGGCGGCTGTCGCCGGATATATTACCCCGGTGCCGGGTGGAGTCGGGCCGATGACCATCGCTTGCTTAATGGCTAATACATTGGCGGCGTATAAATCGGCGCGCAACATTTGACAAATACCCCTGTTTTTGATTTGCTGATTGCCAATAATCAAAAAATAAAAGAACAGGAATATCATGCGTACCGTGTCATCTATCTTTTCGGCCATTTCTCAATCCGTTCAAACATCTCCAACTATATTTAAGCGTGTAGTTGGGGGCAGGCCAGTTGTTACGAGCTGGCACCGTAGGCAGGCCGTCGACCTATCCAGTATCATGAACCGCGCTGCCGCTGGGCTGGATAATCTTGTACGTGCCAGCTTGACCACAGAAGATTGTGAGAGTGATACTTCGGTGGGTACAGTCGGCTGGACAATCCAGCAGAATGGCCTGCGCTATGCCATGCAGATCAAAGATGAAAATAACAACGATGTATATAATTTCGGGGTTGAGGTTCCCTATGGCCAACCCTATCTGCACCGCCTGCAACGCATGTGTGTAGCCGAAAAAGCGCATGTGCTGGCGTTAATACGCCAGACGATTAAATCCAGCAACCCGAATGCGCATGATATGCTGTTGCGTACCTTCAATGAATTAGAGATAGCCGCCTGCAACCCTGCCACGGGTGTTGTCACAACAGGGCCCGTGGAGTCGCGCCGCCTGATGAAAATGACCGTTCATCCAGGTCTGAGTTTTCCTGAAGATTCTAACTGTACCGATCTGCCTGATCCGGCGATTATGGCGATAGAATGGGATGTGCGTGGTGATCATAACTTGATTGATTGTTCCGGTACCTGGCCTGTTTTTCTGGTCGGAAGCAGCGGTGTAAACGGGACGCATATGCAGATGACAAAAGACGAAGCGGCAAATGCGATTAAGCATGCCAAAACTTTGGCTAATGCTGATAGTGACCTTCAGCGTCTGGCAGGCATATCCGGTCTTTGGGCGCGCCTTGAAATTGCGGCAGAACGTCATGGATTAAAGCGAATGCCAGCGCCAACTTATCCGTAAAACGCCCCTTTTCGGGCTGTGTCCTTGGTGATAATCTGGCATCAACAAAGGATTTCGTCATGACCGCCAAGCCTTCCATCAAGCCCCAGTGCCCTAATTTTTCCTCTGGTCCGTGCGCCAAGCGTCCCGGTTGGTCGCTGGATGTGCTTAAGGGTGCGTTTGTGGGGCGGTCGCATCGCGCGGTGGGGGGCAAGGCCAAGTTGAATGAAGTTATTGAACTTCACCGTAAGACACTGGGTATCCCGTCCGATTTCCTGATCGCGATTGTGCCCGCCTCAGACACCGGCGCAATTGAAATGGCGATGTGGTCGATGCTCGGCCCACGCGGTGTGGATGTGCTGGTCTGGGAAAGTTTTTCCAATGACTGGATGACGGATGTCACGAACGAACTGAAAATTGCCGATGTCCGCAAGTTCAAGGTCGATTACGGTCAGATGCCCGATTTATCGCAGATCGATACCGACCGCGATGTGGTGTTTGTCTGGAACGGTACGACATCGGGCGTGCGCCTGCCAAACCATGACTGGATAAGATCCGACCGTCAGGGGTTGACGTTCTGTGATGCGACGTCGGCGGTATACGCTTATGAAATAGATTGGTCGAAACTGGATGTGACGACGTGGTCATGGCAGAAAGTACTGGGTGGCGAGGCCGCGCATGGCATGCTGGTGCTGTCACCCCGCGCGGTGGAACGCCTGAAGACATTCAAGGCCGACCGCCCGCTGCCGAAAATTTTCCGCATGACCAAGAAAGGCGAATTGAACGAAGGTCTGTTTAAGGGCGAAACCATTAATACGCCGTCCATGCTGGCGACCGAAGATTGCCTTGATGCGCTGAAATGGGTCGAAAGCATTGGCAACTGGCAGGGAACGGTCAAGCGTTCGACCGCCAATCTGAAGGCAGTCGAAGACTGGGTTGCCAAAACCGACTGGGTTGATTTCCTGCCCGCAACGCCAGAGATTCGTTCACGCACCTCCATCTGTCTTAAAATCATTGATCCGTGGTTCAACACGTTTGACGATGACACCCAGAAAGCCATGATCAAAGACATGGCCAAGATGATCGACAAAGAAGGTGCGGGATATGACCTCGCGCATTACGCCACTGCCCCGGCCGGGTTCCGTCTCTGGGGGGGCGCGACAGTCGAAACATCGGACATGGCTGCCATCCTTCCGTGGCTTGACTGGGCGTATCAGGAAGTCAAAACAGCCAAAGGCTAATCGACAATTTTTCCGTCAACAATGGTAATCGTCCGGTCGCAGTTTTTCGCGAACTCCGGATCATGGGTGACGGCCACGACAGCGCAGCCGCGTTCATGCGCCAGATGTTTCAGGATTTCCTGCACGTTTCTACTCGATTCGGTATCCAGATTCCCGGTCGGCTCGTCCGCCATAATCAGTTTTGGGTTATTCGCCAACGCCCGGGCAATCGCGACACGCTGCCGCTGACCGCCGGATAATTGTGAAGGGTGTTTATGGGCGTGCTCTGCGAGGCCAAGGTCTTTCAACCGCGCCATGGCCTCTTCTTCAATCTGCTTTGGTTTCAGTTTGCCAAGGCGCTGCATCGGCATCATCACGTTTTCCTGCGCGGTAAATTCCGGCAACAGGAAGTGAAATTGAAAAACAAAACCCATATTCTCCAGCCGGATTTTTGCCAGCTCGTCCTGACTGACATGACTAATATTTTTATCTTCAAAAAACAGATCGCCCGTTGTTGGCGAGTCGAGCAGGCCCAGAATATAGAGCAGGGACGATTTTCCTGACCCGGATGGCCCCTTAATGGCGACGAATTCATGCGGGAAAATGCTGATGCTGGCGTCACGTACCAGCGTGACCGGAACCTCTTCCGTTGTGAGGGTACGTGTTAGGTTTTCGGCGCGAAGAATAGGTTTCGATCTGTCCACCATCACAGACCCCCGCGCAATATATCAACCGGTTTAACGGCGGCGGCTTTACGGGCAGGGAGGAAGGCGGCGAGCATTGCTGCGCCCAGCGCAAATGCTCCGGCAATCGCGAACTGGTCCCAGTCCCAGGAAATCGGCATCGAAATGCGGTCGCTGCTGCCGGGTGGACGGAACTGGATTCGTGTTAGACCGTACATGAATGCCGACCCAAGAGGGATACCTGCCAGATTGCCTGCCAGCCCCAGCAACACACCCTGGATAAGGAAGATGGTGCGGATATGCGCGGCGCGGAATCCCATTGATTTCAGGATGGCAATATCACGCTGCTTTTCCATCACGACCGTCGAAATGACGTTGTAAATGCCGAAAGCCGCCACGACCAGCACCGCGCTCACGACCGTAAACATCAGGCGGTTGCGGATGGCGAGTGTGCTCATCAGGTCGGTCGAATTTTCCTGCCATGATTCGCTTTTATAACCAATTCTCTGCTCGATAATCTGCGAAGTCAAAAGCGCTTGTTCCGGGTCGTCCAGTTTCACGATAATGGAATTGATGCGGTTGGGGCGGTTCAGAAGTGCTTGTGCTTTCTTCAGGTTGATAAAGCCCTGACTGCGGTCATATCCGCCACGCCCGGTTTTAAAAATACCGACAATCTTGAAGGCGCGTGTCTGGCCACCCTGCACGGCTATATTGATTGTGTCATTCATGCCGACCGACAAACGCTTCGCGAGCGAAATGCCAATCAGGATACCGTCCTGGTTAGCGTTTAACCGTTCAAGGCTACCTTCGACCATATAATCGCCAATGGTGGAGACGCGGCCGATTTCCTCGGGTACCATGCCATTGAGAGTGATTGAATTGTCCTCGCCGGCAAAGCTGATTATACCTTGCCCCGTCAGGACTGGGGATGCCCGCAGGCCAGGAATCGTCGTGAGATAACCGAGAATTTTCTGGTATTCACGGATGCCGCGGGTTTCGGTCAGGGGCTTCACCTTGTTCACAACTATGGCACCGCGCGTGTAGATTTTTTCGGCTGGTTGCAAGCGCGGATCGCGATATTCATCGTTGATGGTAATGTGTGGCGAATTATCGACCAGCCGCTTGATAAAGTCGGCTTCGGACCCGCGCATCAATCCTGAAATCGCTAGAAAGAAAGCTACGCCCAGGACGATACCGAGCAGAGAAACAATACTTTGACGTTTGCGGGCCAGAAGGTGTTTGAGTGCTATATAGGCGAGCAGTTTCATGAGGGCCGCCTATTGGCCGCCGGGCGGACCGGAGGGCGTATTATCGGATGATTTCTTTTTTTGCTTAATTGGCGTGGCTTTTTCGGTGATAACCGATTTTCCCTCCGCGATATCGGTATTGTAAGGAGTGACGACTTCCTCGTCTTTGCTCAGGCCGGATATGATTTCGGTCTGTTCGGCGCCGCGTACACCCAATTCCGGTTTCACAATTTCAATACGCCCGTTCACAATTTTTTGAATCTGGTCATGCGGCCCAACAGCCTTGCTGGGTACCAGCAGAGCGGAATCATTCCGGCGCAGGATGATATTGGTTTCGGCGGTCATACCGATAAGAAAAGGATTTTGCGCATCATTGAATGCCACACGTACGCGGAAGCTGCGTGCTTCGGGGTCGCCTTTTGGGGTGATGGATGTCACTTTGCCGTGAAAAATCCGGCCCTTAAAATTGTCAGATTGAATCAGGACATCGGAGCCGACTTTGACCAAACTGATATTTTCTTCATCGACTTCGGAGGATATGCGCAAAGGGGCACAGCACATAAAATAAAAGACGGGCTGGTTCGCACTGATAATCTCGCCAATTTCACCATCGCGGCGGATGATGCGCCCATCAGCCGGGGCAATAAGCTGCAGATAACCGGCGCGGGCTTTAGCGGCATCCACCTGTGCCTTGGCACTGTCATAAGCGGCTTGGGCGGTATCCAGAACATCCTGACTAATGGATTTGGATTTAAATAAGGTCTGTTTACGTTTTAAATCCTGTTCGGTAAAATTCAGCTGCGCCCGTAATTGCGCAACATCAGCCTGTAAATCAGCATCTTCGAGTTGTGCGAGGATATCGCCCGCTTTAACATCCTGATTTTCATCAGCATTCAAGGAGGCCAGGCGCGACGTGGTGCGGGGGGCGATGGGAACCAGCACACCCGGTTCAACGGTGCCTGTGGCATAAACAGCTTCGACAGCGGGTCCGGTTTCGACTGGCGCTATAAACACGCGAGGCGGATGCAGAATATCGGTAAATTGCCAGGTGGCCGCCGCGCCCCCTGTCAGAATCACCGCCGCCAAGATGATTTTTTTGTTCATATTCAATATCTTAAACTTCCTGTGGCGCTTTTCAAGACCGGATATCCAGCTGTTTTGCATCTTGCATTTCGTAGTAAACTCGGTTACAAGCCATTATCCCCCGAAAATTCAGCCCGTTCCCCTCGCCCCGCGCGATACGAACTGCTGGCGGGAAACGAGAAGAAAGAGATTTGACGATGGCGAAAATTGCTCCTGTAGAATTTTTCAAACAAGTTCGCTCCGAAGCGAAAAAAGTGTCATGGCCCAGCCGCGCGGAAATGACCTCCAGCACCATTGCCGTATTCATTATGGTTGTGATTGCCTCAGTGTTTTTATTCGTGGCCGATCAGGCACTGGGTTATATCGTCCGCCTGGCACTGGGTCTCGGGCAATAAGAAGTTTTAGCAAAGATTTTTGGGAAGGAAAAAATCATGGCTGCACGTTGGTATGTACTGCATGTTTACTCTGGTTTTGAAGGCAAGGTTGCGGAGTCCATCCGCGAGAAAGCCCAGAAACAGGGCATTGAAGACCGTATCGAAGAAATCCTGGTTCCAAAGCAGGAAGTCACCGAGATCAAGCGCGGCCAGCGCGTGAATGTTGAGCAGAAAATTTTCCCAGGCTATGTCCTGGCGAAAATGGATATGTCCGATGAAATCTGGCACATGGTGAAAAATACGCCAAAAGTCACCGGATTTCTCGGGGGTGGTAACAAGCCAGTGCCGATCAGTGAAAAAGAAGCTGCACGCCTGATTACCCAGTTGCAGGAAGGCATCGAAAAACCACGTTCCTCTATCTCGTTCGATATCGGTGAGAAAGTCAAAGTCATGGACGGGCCGTTTGCCAGCTTTGAAGGCCTGGTCGAGGAAATCGACGAAGAAAAGGGCCGCCTGAAAGTGTCCGTGTCCATCTTTGGCCGCGCTACGCCAGTGGAACTGGAATACGCCCAGGTTGAGAAACTGCAATAGTCATATTCTTAATTAAGGTTAGAATTTCTGCCCCGCCGTGTCTTGCATGGCGGGGCAGCTTTTTGCCGGCTTTGCGTTTCACCCGCAGATATGGCATATAGTTAAGACATTTTTATCTTTTCTTATCTATTCTCTGCGTATCCCCGTATTATTAATAATTTCTCAGAAAGGTCATGAATTATGCGCTCCTTTACCATGTTGCTTGCTGCGGCTTCTATTATTCTCCCAACGCAGGCGTTCGCATTTGATGAAGCCGCTGCCAAGCAGCTTATTACAGATAAAATCAGTGCCTGGGCGGCGTCACCGGAAGTGATTGCTGCTGTCAAAAAGCAGAATGAGACGACAGCGTCGTATGATCAGGCCAAAATTGATGAGCTGGACGGGAAATGGAAGGCCGGCGATGCAACGCTGGTTGACGGCGTTTTGTCCAGCCCGGTTTCGCAAAGCCTGAAGAAAGCCGTTGAAGGAAGTGATGGCATGTTTACCGAAGTGTTTGTAATGGACGCCAAGGGTCTAAACGTAGCCCAGAGCGATAAAACATCCGATTACTGGCAGGGTGATGAAGCCAAGTTCACCAAGACATTTGGCGTTGGCCCTGACGCCATCGATATTGGTGAAGTTGAAATGGATGAGTCCACTCAGACTTACTCCCGCCAGTTGAGCTTTACGCTGAAAGATGGCGCTACCCCCATCGGTGCCGTTACCGTTGGCCTTAATGCCGACAAGCTGAAATAATTTTTTATCTTTGCGTTAAATATTGGGTGCAGCCATGATTATGAAGAAAAATATCGTTTCCCAAATTTTGGCTGCGCTTGCTGTTTCGGTTGTATTGGTTATTGCAGTTGCCGTATTCGCTCAATATTTTATTCTTTCCTCTGAACTCAAGAGCAAAGCAGAACAGGATTTCCGCTCACGCACGACAATTATCGCGGCTCAATCATCCGGTGCCGTAAAGTGGAAAAAAGCCGCAATCCTGGAGCAGAATTACCAGAAATTAAAACAAGACATGGAAGGCTCTTTGAAGGGCTTCTATGTGTTCGACGATCAGAAAAACCTATTTTATTCTGGCGCAAGCGACGAATCATCCACTTTGATGAAAATGGATATTCAGGAAGAAGTTATGAAAGCGCCGACATCCGTTGTCAGCGTTCTGCGTCATGATGCGATTTTAGTCACATTGCCCGTCCGTCCTGAAGGTGCGGATGCGGATAAAGTAATAGGCTATATCGGCATTGGCTGGAGCCTTCAGGAAGTTGAGGAATTGACATCCGATGTTGCCCAGATTCAGTTGGTTGCCGGATTTCTGATTATCTGCATTTCGCTGGCATCCAGCTTCTACGCGCTTCAGCATTTTCTGGTGAAGCCGCTTAATCAACTGCTGCGCGGAGAAATCAGCGCCGTCATTTCAGATATCGTCCAGATGTCTGGCACGATGCAAAATATTTCCGGACGAATGACAGGGCTTGCCAATTCCAATAAGGAACAGGTGAACGTGGTGCATACGTCATCGCAACAGGCTGATATGAATGTTGAACTTGTGGCGGCGGCGACAGAGGAACTGAGTGCGTCTATCGGGGAGATAGCCGGGCGCTCAGCTTCCTCCAGCGATATCGTTGCCAATGCCATGGGGATGGCAGAGGGAACACAGGTCAATGTGCAGGAGTTGATTGCCGCCACATCTAAAATTGGTGAGGTCACCAATGTCATTTCCCAGATTGCGTCGCAGACCAATCTTCTGGCGCTGAACGCCACAATTGAGGCAGCGCGTGCGGGTGAGCTGGGCAAGGGATTTGCGGTTGTTGCGAACGAGGTCAAGGTTCTGGCTGACCGTACGGCCAAGGCAACGGAAGATATTGCTAACCAGGTAAATGCGGTGATGGAAGCATCCACCTGCGTAGTAAAGGATATTCAGGGAATTTCTTCCACCATCAGCCAAATTAGCGAGGTGGCACAATCGGTTGCCGCGGCTGTGGAAGAGCAAAGCATTGCTACGAATGAGATTGCAAAAAATATTGCTGAAGCTGTCAGCCGAACCAAGGCAGTTAATGCCAGCATGGAGCGAGTGCGCGAATCGTCAAGCGTCATGGATGGTGTTGCGTCGGATGTGCTTTCGGCATCGGGCAGGCTGGTTGGGCATACGCAGAAACTTGATTATGAAATATTGACTTTCCAAAAGAAACTTTCTGGGTGAAATTTTTGTTGTTTTTGTGCAACAACCCCCCACAATTTGGTTGAAATCATAGCGAATTGCTTTGCGGGAACATTGTGAAGCCCGTAATATTTGTGCCTGACACGACCGGATCTGGTCGGTTTATCACAAAACCTAATTAAGGGGACTACATAATGAAAAATCTTCTACTTTGCGGCGCTGCTTTTGGCGCAATTATCGTTGCCAGCCCAGCACAAGCTGCTGATGACAGCGCAGTTCAACTGGGTATTGGCGGTTACTTCAAAGGCTACGTTAACTGGGTTGATCAGGACGAAGCTGCGGGCCAGTCAGTACACGATCTGGACATCCTGCGTCGTACTGAAATCCATTTCGATGGTAAAACCAAACTTGACAACGGCCTGACCGTTGGTGCCCATATTGAGGGTGTTGCTGATGCTGGTTCAGGTTTTGCTGTTGACGAAACCTATGCTTATTTCATGGGCGACTGGGGTAAAGTTAATCTTGGTGCGCTCCAGGGCTCTTCTTACCTGTTGCAGGTTGTGGCCCCGGCTGCGGACTCTAACATTGATGGTCGCGTACAGCTGATTCAGCCAGTCAACTATACCGTGGCTGGTGTGGCGCTGGGTACCAGCACCGAGACTGATTACGATCATGACGTATCGGCCAAGTTTGACAAACTGACCTATCTGACCCCGGTATGGTCCGGCTTCCAGGCTGGTGTTTCCTATACACCTGATGGGACTAGCTCCTCCCGTGGTTTGACGGGTAACGCTACTGACGACGATGCTGGTGAGCAGTCAGACATCTGGGATCTGGGCGCTCGCTACGAAAACAAAACCGATAGCTTCTCCTACCGCGTAGGTGCAGGTTATTCCAAAGGCCAGGGTGAAACCGCTGCTACTGAGGACCGTGAAGCCTGGAACGTTGGTCTGGACTTTGATATCGGCGCTTTCGGCGTTGGTGCATCCTACATGGTTGATGATCTGGGTGATGCTGATGATGATGTCCAATACATGGTTCTGGGTGCTGATTACACCATGGGCAGCTATGTATTCGGCGCATCCTACTACAGCAAGGACGACGAAGTGAACACTGTTGACCTTGACCGTATCTCTGCCGGTGTGACCTATAAAGTTGTTCCAGGTCTGCAATTCCGTGGATCGGCACACTTCTATGATATCGAAGAAGGTGCAGGGGATGATACCGATGCGACTGCTATCCTGATTGGTACGGACATTAAGTTCTAATCCTGTCTGATGGATTTAAGGCAGGGGCCATCTGGCCCCTGTTTTTTTATCGTAATTAATTTTCATAATAATTTTGGCGTGGCAGAGGAAATGCGTTTGAAGCTTATTTTTCCTTGCGTTTTCAGATGGAAGACCCTATAACCGCTCGAACCTGTGGAAGGTCGTCGGTCGAAACCAAGCTTTAATTTGGGCCAGATCGAGCCATACCACAATCCTTCAACCCTAACGGAGGTATCAACATGGCCAAGAAAGTAAAAGGCTATATTAAGCTCCAGGTCGCAGCTGGCTCTGCGAACCCGTCCCCACCGATCGGTCCTGCGCTCGGTCAGCACGGTGTTAATATCATGGAATTCTGTAAAGGATTCAACGCTAAGACTCAGGAAATGGAAAAAGGCATGCCGATTCCGGTGGTTATCACCGTGTATGAGGACCGTTCCTTTACCTTCATCATGAAGACCCCACCTGTCACCTATTTCATCAAGAAAGCGGCGAAGAAGGACAAGGGTTCTCAGACTCCGGGTAAAGGCGGTTTCGTTGCCAAAATCACCAAGAAACAAGTCCAGGAAATCGCTCAGTCGAAAATGGTCGACCTGAACGCGAACGACATTGCCGGCGCCATGAAAATGGTTGAAGGCTCTGCCCGTTCTATGGGTATCGAAGTGGTGGAGGGCTAGAACATGGCAAGCACAACGAAAAAGAACAAAAAAATCGCGGCAATGGTTGACCGCACAAAACTCTACAGCGTCGAGGATGCTGTGGCTGTTTTGCTGAGCGCAGCCAAAGAACGCAAGTTCAACGAAACAATCGAAATCGCGATGAACCTTGGTGTTGATCCGAAGCAGAACGACCAGGTTGTACGTGGCGTGACAGAACTCCCGCATGGGACCGGTGCCGTTGTACGTGTGGCCGTTTTTGCGAAAGATGCCAAAGCTGCTGAAGCGAAAGCCGCTGGTGCCGACCTGGTTGGCGCTGACGACCTTGCTGAAGAAGTGATGAAAGGCAACATCAATTTCGACCGTTGTATCGCAACCCCGGACATGATGCCACTGATCGCCAAGATTGGTAAAATCCTCGGTCCACGTGGCCTGATGCCGAACCCGAAACTGGGTACGGTGACCATGGACGTGAAGAAAGCTGTTGAAGCCTCCAAGGGCGGCGCTGTCGAATTCCGTGCAGCGAAAGACGGGATCGTTCACGCCCGCGTTGGTAAAGCATCATTTGATGCCCAGAAACTGGCGGAAAATATCCGCTCGTTCGTTGGCGCGATCAATCGTGCAAAGCCGGCTGGCGCAAAAGGAACCTACATTAAAAAGGTTTCCCTGTCGTCCACCATGGGCCCAGGTTTGAAAATCGACCTGACTACCCTCGCGGCATAAGACGTTTAATAGATTTACAAAACCCCGTCTCAGTGACGGGGTTTTTTTTATTTGTCAGACACAGGAATACGTATATTAGAATTTTCTTGACTTCGCCCAGGCATCTATGTGATACTGACCTTGCAGCCAAGAGATTGGCCCTTTTTCTTCAACAGGCACAGGAACAATAGGTTCGGAGTGTCGGAAGTAAACTAAAACCCCCTAAACCGTAAAACATCATCACGCCTGAAATCCAAAGCGGTTTCTCGCCCTAGACTTGATATACGTGCCTGCAGATAACCTGCATCGCATCGCTTCAGTCATGTTTTACATCTGACCTGCCGCGACGAAGGGCGCCGCGGCGTCGTGAGAACTTGTCAAAAAAGGAAAAAGTATGACAACCAACTCAGATAATTTTGCGTTACAGAACTGGAAACTGACCCTGCCGGTTGACAGAAACGGTAGTTATAGTGGTGAGGCACTGGAAATTACTAATCTGTCCGGCTTTGAATCGCCGTACTTCTATGATGCACCGGATGGATCCATGGTGTTCATTGCGACCTATGACGGGGCGACTACCAGCGGTTCAAGCTATCCTCGCTCGGAACTGCGGGAGATGAATAACGGCAAGCTTGCGGGCTGGAAAGCCAGTGAGGGCGGCGTTATGACCGCGACCTTGAAAGTCGATAAAGTTCCAACTCTATCCGACGGATCGACAGGACGCGTCATCGTTGGTCAAATTCATGGACAGGACGAAGAACTTATCCGGTTATACTGGGATAAGAACACTGTCTATTTCATGAATGACCAGGCCGGCTCTGATAACAAGGAAACCAAATTCACCTTTGCGAACGCATCAGGCATGGCCCCGATGATTTCACTGGGCGAAAAGTTTTCTTATAAAATCGATGCCAAGGGCAATACGCTGAAAGTCGATATCTATGCCGATGGACAGGTATACTCGTCGGTATCGCCGATCAACTCCGTCTGGCAGTCTGATACGTTCTATTTCAAAGCTGGCCTTTATCTGGGCGTGAACGAAAAGAACGGGACGGGGACTGGACAGGTGTCGTTCTATGGTCTGGATTTCGGGCATACGGAAGGCAGCGGTCTCGGTGGTCTGGATCCAAACGGTCCGAAACCGCCGGTTGACCCGCCTGTGGAACCGCCAGTTGAACCTCCGGTAGAGCCTCCGGTTGATCCGGGTAACAAGGATATTCTTGGTACCAAGAACGGTGAAAAACTGAACGGCACAAGCGCAAACGATACTGTTCGTGCTGCCGGTGGTGACGATACCGTGTATGGAAAGGACGGCGCCGATACGCTGTATGGTGAAGACGGTAACGACAAGCTGTATGGCGACGCGCATAATGATATCCTGATCGGCGGTGCCGGGACGGATACGTTATATGGCGGCAGCGGTGATGACCGTCTGGATGGCGGAACCGGGTCAGACAAGGCGTCGGGCGGTGATGGACGGGATACGTTCATTGTTGCGCGCGGCGACGGTACTCTGACGATTACGGACTTCGCCGTGGGTTCATCGGGTGATTATCTGTTATTGAACGGGTATAGCGCCGATGACCTGAAGGCCATCAAGCTGGCGGAAGATGATGATAACCTCATCATGACCATGCCGGACGGGACGAAAGTGACCTTTGAAGATATGGAGCTGTCGGATGTGGCCAAGGCTACATTCCAAGCGACTATCAACGGAACGGTCACGACGTTCACCCCAGGTGCGCCGACTACGCCGCCAACACCACCGACTCCACCAACTGATCCGGATCTGCCGACTCCGACAAAAACCGGAACAAGCGGTCAGGACAGCCTGAAAGGGTCCGACAAAGTCAATGACGTTATCCTGGCCCGTGCGGGCAATGATACGGCCAATGGCGAAGACGGTAACGACCAGCTGTATGGTGAAGAGGGCGATGATAAGCTGTATGGTAATGACGGCAATGACAAACTATATGGCGGTTCCGGTGTGGACACGCTGTATGGCGAGGACGATGACGACATGCTGTATGGCGGTATCGGCAATGATAAGCTGTACGGCGGCGAAGGCGAAGATATACTGAATGGCGGACTTGGACAGGACCGGCTTTATGGCGGCGATGGCGAGGACATTTTCGTCTTCAGTGAAATGCCGGATATCCATGATGTCATTTACGACTTCGATGCTGACGAGGACAAGATCGATCTGGACGCATTGCTGGGGGCGAATGGTATCGCATCCATCAAGGAAGTCTCCGGCGATTCAGGCCTCTATGTCGACGCGGATGGCAATGGCAGCGGCAAGGCCGTCCTGGTCGCTACCTTCGATGATGATATCAGCGCCAGCGACCTGAAAAATATCATCCTGTAATAATAGACTGGTGAAACCCCCGCCCCGGTGGCGGGGGTTTTACTTTAAAGACTCTGACGCGCAATAAGCATATTTTCATATGTCAGAGCAAATCGCCTCTCCAGGCTGTCCTTTTAGATTAAATTAACTCTTCTCCCCTATAAATAACTGTAAAAAGGTCTTCTCTTTCATGCTCAAGAAAATCCATATTGAACAGTTTGTCCTGATCGATAGCATCGACCTCGAAATGCAGCCAGGACTCACGGTGCTGACCGGTGAAACCGGGGCGGGGAAATCTATTCTGCTGGACGCGCTGGGCCTTATGCTGGGTGATCCGCCGGATACGGGTGCCATACGTTATGGCTGCGATCAGTCAATTATCGAAGCGGTTTTTGCTCCCCCGGCCAGTAATCCGGTGTGGGGACTCCTCATTAGCCAGCAATTATCAGATAAAAGCCAGACGGAATTCACCATACGGCGTGTTATGCGCATGGATGGGAATGATACGATTGAGGTAAACGGCAACTCCGTTACTCTTGAGACCCTAAAGGAAATCGGCACATTCTTGTGTGAAATCCACGGCCAGAATGCCAACCATCAACTTCTCGATCCGGAATATCAATTAAGCCTGCTCGATATGTCGGGGAAATTTCCGCCCGACGCTTTCAAGAATGTCGCCAATGCGCTGCGCGAGTTAAAAAAATACAGGAAAGAGCAGGAAGAAGAAACGTCATTCTACAGTGTCCATATTTCAAAATTGCCGACCTATGAGGCGCTGGTCGAAAGGTTTGAGGAAGGAGCAAGGCTCCATGAGCAAAGCATCCAGGAAATTAAAGAAGAATATGCACGGCTCCTGACCGCTAAAGAAGCATGTGAGGCGCTGCAGGATATCAATGCCCGCCTCGTGGCGTCGAATGGGGCCATTACGTCCTTATCCGGTTCCGCGCAAGCGCTTGCGCGTCAAAAAAACCTCGACATGGAGAAGATGGAGAAGCTGCGCGAATTTCTTGCGACGGCACTTGAATCAGCGCGTAACGCCGCGAATGAGGCGCGCCGTCTTGCCCCTGAATATGAAATTGATACAGGCCCGTTGCATGATTATCGCGACCGAATCGATCTTCTGGAAGAAATTGCCGCTGAAGAAAAAGTGGAGATGGAAAAACTTGAAGCGTATTACCACGAGCTAAGATCGAAAGTCGACCGTCTGCAGAATGGCCGTGAACGTATGGCGGAATTTAAAAATCTGGTTGAAAAGGCAGAAATTGCCTATCGTAACCATGCCCAGGTTTTGACCAAGTACCGCATAGCTGCCGGTGAAGAATTGAGCAAGGCCATCAATATCGGTCTTCCGCTGCTGAAACTTATGGGTGCCGAATTTAAAGTTCAGGTCGATGAAAGAATGGACAGCACCTGGACCGAACGTGGCTTCAACTTCGTGACTTTCATGGCGCGCATGAATGCGGGCCAGACATTCAGTTCAATCTCGGAAACGGCGTCGGGCGGGGAATTGGCCCGTCTGGTGCTGGCGTTGAAAATTGTCATTCAAACTATTCAAACGATACCTACACTCGTATTTGACGAGGTCGACGTGGGTATTGGTGGTGCCGCCGCTGCCGCCGTGGGCGAGCGCATTGCGTTTTTGGCTGATACCACGCAGGTTCTGATTATTACACA